>JBOFGY010000017.1:0-8635 GCA_051649365.1 Trueperaceae bacterium | reverse complement strand
GGACGTTAATCCCCTTGAACATCTCTTCGCCAACATTAAAGCCTTCATTCGCACCTTGCTTCCTGACAGCTTGCCACCCTTAAGCAAAACCTTCGAGGATGCCGTTCTTACTGTCACCAAGGACGATGCTATCAACGCTCTCCCTCCTTGCGCTTCCTTGTCTCAATGAAACGTGAAAGGGCTAAACTAAGCATGAACGGGGCGTAAACGAGGCGTGAAGGCCCTATTAACACCTCGAAGATGTCAAAACATCGAGCCTATTTTTTTACAATAGGCTCGATGTTACATAATCAAATGCAGAACTCTAGTTTTTCTTTTGCAAATATTCTTGCCAAAGTTTCTCAGCTAAATCTTGAACACTAGGTTCTCGAGCAGTACGTGCATAGCTGTACCCGTGTCTCAAATCTTCCAATGCTTCACGCTTATTAGCACTCAGTGCCACTTGATACCGCGACAAATGTACCTGCGCGAGCAACACATCACGCATCCGCTGCGGCTTGACTGCATGCAAATCACGAATCGCGTCCGCATAAGCTGTCATGGCACCCTTGAAATTGCCTTGGTCAGCAAAAATCTTACCTGTCTTGAAGTGTTCTGCTGCACTGTAGAGCAGTTCTCGCATAGGGTTGAGTATATCAGGGTGTAGGGCTTAAGGTTTTGGATCTAAAGTTTCAACAGTTCAGCGTTTCAGCACTTCAGCAGTTCAGGAATTACACAATTTTTACCCTTTCTCCTGACCTTTAGCCCTTTATCCTAGCCCTCCGCCCTCGCCAATTTTGCTCGCATCGCTTCGTGTTTGGCTTTCGTGATGGGGAACGCTAGCACACAAAAAACCGCAACTACAAAAACCAGCGTAGAGACAGGGCCTATCATCCACTTAATTGCCGTAATTGTTGCAGGGGCTTGGTTTACACTGCCTTGCTGATAGTTAAAGAGCGAAACAACAATTGCGTTTGAGAAAACACCGATGGAACTAGCAATTTTCTGACCAAAAGTGAACAGTGCATAAACTAAACCTTCGCGCCGTCGGCCAGACTGTGCCTCATCAAACTCGACGACATCGGGGAGCATGGCCCAAGGGAAGAGAAACACCGCTGATACACCCACACCAGCCAAAACAACCAACACCATCAGCAAAACGGAGATACTGCCAGGCGCAGCTAACAGGACAATGAGGAGGAGTGACAATGCGTAAAGAATCAAACCTGCAATGAGGGCCGTGCGTTTGCCAAAGCGCGCAGCAACCATCGCCCAAAGGGGGAACACTACTATCGAGGTGATAAAGAGTGCACCCAAAACAATGGACTGCCTATCCCCAGGTATTTTAAGAACGGACTCGAGGTAAAAAGGTAATATCGAATTCGTGATGATGAGGCCAATCGTAATGACAGTAAACAGCGTAAACACTTGTGGAAACCCAAAAATCTTAAACGCTGAAACATACTCGCTCATGAATGATGTTGTTGGTGCTGACACTTCAGCACGCTTAGGTTCTTTTGTACTCGCCGCCATCACGAGATAAGACACACTCGTCAATACTCCAAAAATTACACCCATCATGAGCCAACCAAACGGCCCTGACTGGTTTAGTTCAGTGGGCGCAGCCAGATTTGGGCTAATGGCGAGTACGATGGCAGGTGGCAACGCAAACGCCAACAACGACGCGAACGTCCCAAAGGCAGAACGGTAAGTAGAGAGTGATGTGCGCTCATCGTAACTTTCAGCAAGTTCGGGAATGAGGGCCATGTAAGGCATTTGCACAATGGTGTAAATTGAAGAAAAAAGCAGAAAGAAGAATGAAGCAAGTAAAAACTTCACGGTTTGCGAAGCTTCGGGTACGAGCCACAGGAGCACAAAGGAAATACCAAGTGGCACAGCACCCCAGACAATAAAAGGTTTTCGCCCAATTTTGGATTTAAGCCTGTCAGAAAGTACACCCATGACGGGGTCGGTAAACGCGTCAAACACACGCCCCAAGACAAACACAATACCTGCCAACAGCGGAGCCAAGCCAACAATATTCACGAGGAAATAAAACAGGTGCGTATTAATCGCCACATACGTTATCGAGGCTCCTATGTCTGCAACACCAAAGCCAAGCTTCTCTCTTACCGTTAGTTTGTGTGCCATTACTTTAGAGAATAACAGAATTTTTAGCGAACGACAAAGATAAAACCTTCTGCTGTTAAAGATTTCTTTTGTGGTGAATTATTGTTTGATGCAATGAGCGAAATTACTCGAAATACTGAAGGGTACGGTGGGTCACTTCGGTGGGCTCGAGTGTCTCTTCACCAAACTTCTCAACTTGTCGCTCCGTTTTACGGCGTACCCAATTGCCAGCGTCATCGTATTCGTAGCTAAAGCGGTAAACTTCCCTGTCCCCTTCTTCGGTTTCAGTAACACGCTCGGTCATATTGCCATGTTTGTCATAGGCGTAGCTGTAAGTGTAAAAGGCTTTATTCTCATCATTAAATTCTGTGGTTCTAACGAGATTGCCTTTGTTGTACTCGTTCAGAAGACGGTAGTCTTGAGTACCGTCCAGTTTATAGGCAATTTCCTCGAGAAGTCTCCCCTCCCCGTCATACTTATACGCGACGCGGTACTCAAGTTCACCTTCAGTATTTGTCGCGCTTTCTTCTAAACGGTTACCCTCTTTATCAAAACGTTCTAAACTCGTGTAGTCAGCAATATTGCCAGGTGTAAAGTAGGTGGTGCGTTTCTCCGAACCACTGCGCGTATAACCAAACTCCGCAACATAACTAAATGTTTCATCTGGGTTGAACGATGTTTCTTTAAGAAGTTGTCCACGATTATCATACTCGCGGGCGGTACGAAAATCGAGTTCACCATCCGAATCATAACCACTCAAGCTCGTCTCCAACCCACGCGAATTATATTCACGGAGCCATTTGTAAAGTGGAGCCTCGTTGTCATCAAACGTTTCTTCAGTAACGAGGGAATTATTTTCATAACCATAACGAATCGCGTAGTCGAGTGTGTTATCACCACGATAGCGTTTGATGTCTTGGACTTGGCCAAACTCGTTATAGGCTGTGATACTTTCAGTGACACTTGCTGCTTCAACAAATTCACCGAAGCGATCAACAAGGGGTGCTGTTTCTACCGTAACGCTTTGTACCTTGCCTTTTAGACCGTCTTTGGCGCGGTCACTCGAGGCGACGACACTTCCTTGACGTAACCACGCAAAAAATGTAATCACGACAACAACGAGCACAGCAGCAGGAATGGTATAGCGTTTCTTCACAGAACGTATCTTATAACGTGTGTAGGTTTGAATTGAAGAGTTTTGTACATCTTGAAAGAAGGCAGACTATAGAAGGCAGAAGTGGTAAAAGCCCTTCTTTGTTCTATAGTTTGCCTTCTACCTCCTGCTTTTTACACTTCAAGCTGCGCCAAATGCGCATTATCTTCAATAAATTCACGGCGTGGCGGCACTTCTGTACCCATGAGCATGTCAAAGGTGCTGCTAGCATCGAGAGCATCTTCAACATTGACACGTTTCAAAACTCGAGTTTCTGGGTTCATGGTTGTTTCCCAAAGCTGCTCGGGGTTCATTTCACCCAAGCCTTTGAAACGCTGAATTTCCATAGTCTTACCACGATTCTCCGACTGTAATTTTTTTAAGTCTTCATCATTAAACACGTAGGTAAGTTCTTTAGCACGACCAAAACGAACACCATAAAGTGGTGGTTGTGCAATGTAGAGATAACCCGCGTCAATCAGTGGTTTCATGTAGCGGTAAAAGAACGTGAGTAGCAATGTGCGGATGTGACTGCCGTCCACGTCTGCATCCGTCATGATGATGATGCGGTGATAGCGAATTTCCTCTAGGTTAAAGTGTTCGTCATCACCAGTGCCTTCAATGCCTGCACCAATCGCGGCCACCATCGCGCGAATCTCTGCATTCTTCAAAATTTTACCAAGCTGTGATTTTTCAACGTTGAGGATTTTTCCGCGTAGTGGCAAGATGGCTTGGAAACGGCGTTCACGGCCTTGTTTTGCGGAGCCACCTGCTGAATCACCTTCCACGATGTAAATCTCACTCATGCTTGGGTCTTCGGATTGACAATCAGCAAGTTTACCAGGGAGGTCATCATTCTCGAGCGGGTTGGCACGACGAACAAGTTCACGTGCTTTCCGCGCAGCCTCTCGCGCTCTAGCTGCGTTTGCGGCTTTCTCAATAATGACTTTGGCAATCTTCGGGTTTTCCTCGAGAATCTCTGTAAGCTTCTCGTAAACCACCGATTGCACTGCACTTTGCGCCTCGGGATTCAAGAGTTTAACTTTCGCTTGTGATTCAAATTGTGGGTCTGGAATCTTCACCGAAATCACGCAAGCAATGCCCTCGAGAAAATCATCTCCTGTAGGTTGCGGGTCGCCCTTTTTCACCATATTTTCTTTTTTAGCGTAGTTATTAAGAACGCGCGTGTACGCAGACTTGAAGCCTGTTAAGTGCGTACCCCCATCGCGGTTGGTAATCATGTTGGCGTACGTCAGTACCATTTGGCCATAGCTCGAGGTGTGCATCATGCCAACATCTACTTCGATGTTTTCTGCTAAGCCTTTCACGAGCATGGGTTTTTCATAAAGGTGTTTACCTTCACTGGCAATGCTATGTGCAAAGGCTGCCACACCTCCTTTTTCCATGTATTCTTCACGGCGCACTTCGTGACCATGACGGCGATCCTCGAGGATAATCTTTACGCCGCCTGTGAGATAAGAAAGCTCCTTAAGGCGACGCTTGACGCGCTGATAATCAAAACCTGTGATGTCTTTGAAGATACTGTGGTCAGGCATAAAGGTAACTTTTGAACCTGCTTTACCTTTGGGCGCATTCCCAATGACGGAAAGCGGTTTAGCAACCTTACCACTTTCAAAGCGAATCATATAAACTTTACTATCCCGAGTCACTTCAACCTCAAGAAAGGTCGAGAGAGCGTTCACAACAGAACTACCCACACCGTGCAAACCACCTGAGACTTTGTATGCACCGCCGTCAAACTTACCACCTGCATGAAGCACCGTAAAAATAACTTCAATGGCAGGCTTGTTTTCTTTTTTCATGATGTCAACAGGAATGCCGCGCCCGTTATCGGTGATGGACACAGAACCATCATCATTCAAAACGACCTCTACAGTATCCGCATGACCACCAAGTGATTCATCAATGGCGTTATCTAAAATTTCGGTTAAAAGCTGGTGATATCCGTCAATACCATTCCCGCCTTGCACGTACATCGCAGGGCGTTTACGAACGGCTTCGAGACCTTCTAAAACTTGAATATTTTCGGCTGTATAATTACTCGCACTCAAGGCTTCTCTCCTCTGACAGTTGCACTGTCTACACATCTTCGTTTCAAATGAAATTGAATTGCCTACACATCACTCAGCATCGTCATAGATAAGCTATTCCTCTAAGCGATTTGCTGTATTTCAGAATGAGGGTAAGGATGCGAAAAAGCGTTCTCCTGGACGCATGTTTTCACTCTTTTCAAACCTATTTATTTTACCTTAACTATCCCAATAAAAGCAACACGCAAACAACGTTTCTGCTTGCATTTTTGTGGTCGTAAGAGCCACCTTAAATCAGGGTTCTTTGACAAGGTTTGCAATGTCATTACCGAGACGGACAAAGTGCTTTTTGTTGAAGGTTAGCAAGGTATCCACATTTGCTTTTAGAGCCGTTTGAGCATGAAGGGCATCAAAAATCGCCCCCCCCGAAAAAGATAGGCTTGCTATCCTTTGAATACACTGCTGATAGTCTTGAGAAGTCAAGTGAATGACCTCAAATGAATGTAGCATTTCTTCAAGAACTTGCTGCAACTCCAAAGGCGAAATGCGCCAACTTGGATGACCTGTCATTACGCTATAAAGCTCAGCCAAGGTATGCGTACTAAAGCAACCCTCTATCCTACCCACCATAACCTTCTGAAATGGTCCAAGGGCTTTTGAATGAAGGGGATGACGTACAGACAAAGCTGCTACCAGTACTGACGTATCAAACAGAATCTTCATCTTCACCCAGAATCGTTTTGTCTCTAGCGTCCCTAGACCATTCAATTGCGGAACGAATATCCTCATCACCTGCTACGTCAAAAACTAATACTTTGCCTTTACGAATAAGCGTGGATTTTTTAGCGCGCAAAACAAGCTCACCCTTATGTAGGTCAGCCTCGACAGACTCTCCCTCTATCACACCAAGTGCTTCGCGCATTTTTTTGGGTAAAAGCACGCGCCCAAATTTATCTATTTTAAGGAGTTCCATATTGGCAATTATAACATATAATTGCCAAATCTTTGTTTTCTAACCATTTATTAACGATGTCTCGAGCAATTCCCGGGCTCCAAACAGTAACCACCCCGCCACAACAAGCCAATGAATCACCACACTCGCCCACAAGGACTTCGTACGCGCATACACAACGAGGCAAACCAAGCCAAGCAAGGTAGTTAGAAATAAAAATGCGGGAGTGTAAAACACGTCTCTCGCTGTGGGTCTAAAAAGCCAAGCACTTAGCGGATGCGACGCAACATACACAATGAGCGAGACAAGACCAAAGCTCCAAAAGTTCTTAGCGTTTGGACGTGGTACGAGCAAAACACGCCAAATGAGTTCCTCGAGCAACGCAGGTACAAAAAATGTCGTAGCGAGCAGTGGCAACCATACGCTCAAAGCAACAGGAGAAGCCAGAAACGAACTCGAGCGAGCAAGTGGCACCGCGATAACAGCAAAGATAAAAAAGTATAGAAAGGTCTCGAGCCAACCTCTGAGCGTTGGTAAGGTCATCCCTGCATCACGTAGCTTTAAAAACACATTGCTCTTTGAAAACACACTGTTCTCTGAAAACATATGGTCAGTTTAGCTGTTACACTTTGGAAAATGTCGTACACCATACTCACAGCCGAAGAACTCTCAGCTCTATCGTATTGGTCAATTGGCACTGTACAAAGAGCAGAGTTACCTCGAGACGGCACCGTCAACCAAACTGTGTTACTCGAAACCTCAAGGGGTTCTTATGCACTGCGAACATGCCAACCGACTAAACAAATCGAAGCTGTAGAAAAAGAGTACGAAGTCCTTGAGTATGTAGTTAGGCAAGGACTCCCTGCTATAGCACCCATAGCTTTACCTAACGGTCTTCCCTATCTAAATTTTGGTGGTCGGCTCTACCTTCTTTTTCCGAAAGCCAAAGGACAACAAATTCCAAGGGCTTTTTTGGAAAAAGCTCAGCTCGAGAGTATGGGCAAATGGCTCGCAAAACTAACGTTAGCTCTAACACATTATCCAACAGATGGTATCTTTAAGCGCAATTTCCAATTTGATGTTGTAGAGACACTAGGAAAATTGGAGCGACTCGAGAAACATATTCAACAGCTACCAAGGTTTGGGGCTGACGAGAAAGCTGCGTTGAAACGTATTCATGAACAGCGCATGGTTTTACAACAAACATATTCCGTACATTTTGAGCAGCTACGCTTTCAGGTCTCACACGGAGATTTTCATGACGGCAATCTGTTTTTTGAAAATGACACTATTTCAGCCATTATTGACTGGGATCAGCTTCGGGTCACGCCATGTTATTTTGAGTTATTGCGAACAACAAATTATCTACTCAGCGAATTACACCCCAGTATCGTGAGTTTTTTTGTTCGTACATTTTTAGAAAACTTTCCTTTAGACAAAACTGAACTGGGGCAAACCGTTCAACTCTGCACCCTAGAACAAGCTCATAATGTGTGGACGCTCGAGAGTGTTTATCTCGAGGGCAATGACAGGGCTCGAGCCTTTTTGCGGGGTAGATTCGCAAATACTTTCACACCCTTTGAAGCGTTATGGCAAAGGCTTGAAATCAATACCTAAATAACCTCGAGACTCCTGCGAATAATGTCTACCGCCACATCATTTCCGTTTTCACTCTGAATTTTCTGACCAAGTTGTTTCGCTGCTTTTTGCTTCTCTGGGTTTAACGCCTGCTGTATTGCCTCCGACAACCTATCTACACTGAGTTTCTTTTTTGGAACAGGCTTCGGGCCAACGCCAAGTTCATAAACACGCTGCCCCCAGGCAAATTGGTCGAGCGCGTGAGGAATAACAATATTCGGTACGCCTGCTCTTAGACCCGCTGCTGTCGTACCTGCACCACCATGATGAACCACCGCAGCCATTTTCGGGAAAAGCCAGGAATGCGGAGCCTCCTCCAACATAAACACCCTGTCAGATAAACCCTCGACATTTTTCATACCGCCCCAACCTTTTGCCAACACACCACGCTGCCCTGTGCGCTTCAAGGTCTCGAGGAGAACGTCTGTCGTCGCCTCAGCTGTTGCAGTATTCCCCATACTGCCAAACCCAATATAAACAGGCGCAGGCCCACTCGCCAAAAAGTCTTGCAATTCTTTAGAAGGCTGCCAGTTTTCCTCGTCTAAAAACCAGTAGCCTGTCGTGTAAACGTGCTGCGGATAGTCCTGTGGTCTCAGGGCAAACGCATTAGGCCATACCCAGAATTTTTTCAAGATAAGCAGTATCCCAACCAGCTTTGAGGCGTTTAGCCTTGATGCCCAGTTTTGTCTGCTTGTCTTGACGCAATAAACTGAGCGCAAGATGCCGCAGGAC
>JBOFGY010000016.1:0-5764 GCA_051649365.1 Trueperaceae bacterium | reverse complement strand
TCTTTTTGGTTGGCTGAGATTATTGTCATGGCAGAAGGCTCGAGTTAAGTATTTCCATAGTGAAAATACGGAACAAAAAGCATAACGCAGGGAGATGTAAACTCTCCTGCGTTATGCAGTTCTGAAGTTCTATAGTGTTAAGTCTTATTTTGGAATAAAAGCTATAACCGCAAACCCGCCAGGATTGTAAGCAAACAAATATTGTCCTGCGGCACTGCGGTAGTCTCGAGTGACACCCCCTGCGTTATCAAACCAGTCTGTGGCAGGGTAGAGCCCAGGGAGTTCTAAAACAACATATTCGCTGAGTGTTTGTTTGAAGGCATCTACTTCACCCGCATATTGTCCGCAGGCAAAATTAATGATGTCATCTTGTTGGGGGCAAGCTTCGCTCGTAATCTCGAGTGCATCAAAAACACCCTGAGCTACATAATACTGCTCGCTGTCCACAGGCATCTCGAGCGCAGAAGCCAGGGAAAATAAAACCAACGTAAAGGGAAAAATAAAAAGAAATAAAAATTTTCTCATAGAGTCACCATAACACAATGTGACTTTGAAATTCTAAGACCTGCATGTTCATCGTTACCTCAACAATGAGTTCAATCAAAAAGCCAAGGCAGAAGCTTTAATATCTGCCTTGGCTTTTTGCTCCCTACATTTGCTCTAGGTACGTGTAGCCTACAAGCTCAGCATCGTAGAGCTTCAGGAGTTCTTGTTTTGCGTCGTCGGACAACTTCGCATCTTTGATGTCTTGCTCGAGCCAACTGTGCAGTTCTGGAGCTTCATAACCCATGTTTTCAATAACGCGGCGGGCCTTCGAGCCGTTTACGATTCGCTCGAGTTCGTAGCCAGTATCTGTCAAGCGAAGATGTGCTTCGTTTACACGACCAAACAGGTTGTGAGTGTTGGCGAGTACGTCTTGATAGGCACCGGTCAGGAAAATACCTAAGTAGTAGGGTTCGTTCGGGCGCAGCTCGTGCAAAGGTAGAGTATTTTTCACGTCACGCAAATCTATAAACTTATTGATTTTTCCGTCACTGTCGCAGCTTATATCCACGAGGGTTGTATTGCGCGTAGGTTCTTCGTTGAGGCGGTGCAACGGCACAATAGGGAAGAGTGCGCTGATGGCCCAATGGTCTGGCAGCGTTTGAAATAAGCTGAAGTTGCCAATGTATTTATCTGCTAAAAGTTTCGAGAGGTTCTCAAAGTCTTCAGGAATGTAATCTAAGTCTTGAACAATTTTAGCGGTACGTAAGAGCAAGCGGTTAAACAGTTGCTCGAAGTGTGCACGTTCGAGTAGGCTCAAATAGCCAAGGTCAAAAAGATTGTGCATCGTGTCTTTGTTACCCACAGCTTCGTTATAGGTTTCGCGGTAATTTTTTACGTTTACGTCGCGCACCATGTCTTGCATGTCTTTGAGCAGAGAGTGAATTTGACCTGTGTCTTTGTCTAAAGGTAAGGCGGGTAGCTCGAGGGGGTCGCGTGTCGGGCCAATGGCATCAATAATTGGAAAGACGAAGACAGAATGATGTGCCGTGAGTGCGCGACCTGATTCACTGACGATAATAGGTTCGTCTACTTGCCACTCTCGGCAGGCTTCTTGAATTGTGTAGACCACGGTGTTGGCATATTCTTGAATGCCGTAATTTGCCGAGGCATGAAAGCTCGTTTTGCTGCCGTCATAATCTACAGCGAGACCGCCGCCAATATCTAAATACTTTACGGGAATGCCAAGCTCACGCATTTCCACGTATGCTTGCGCGGCTTCGCGCACAGCGACTTTGACGCGCCGAATATCCGTGATTTGACTGCCCACGTGACAGTGAATGAGTTGGAGTGCGTCGGCCATGCCCATGTCTTGCAAGCGCAACGCAGCGTTAATCATTTCGCTTGCCGTGAGACCAAACTTAGCATCATCCCCACCTGAGGATTCCCATTGTCCTGCACCTCTAGCATGGAGTTTGAAACGAAAACCGAGTGCAGGTTTAATGCCCATCTCTTTGCTAACGCGCAAAACGCGGTCAAGCTCAGAATATTTTTCGAGCGTGATAATCGTATTCTTGCCAAGTTTACGTCCCCACAAAGCAAGGCGGATAAAATCGTCATCCTTAAAACCGTTGCAACAAAGTAGGGCCTCAGGATGAGTGTCTTGGACGAGGCACAAGGTTAGTTCGGCTTTGCTCCCTGCTTCTAGACCGGTGCGGTACTTAGCACCAAACTCCGCAATCGTCTCGACAACCATGCGGCGTTGATTGACTTTAATGGGATAAACCCCTTGATAGTGACTCGTGAAACCTGCTTCTGTAATGGCAGCAGCAAAAGCTTCGTTAAGGCGCGTGAGGCGGTCTTCTAAAATTTGAGGAAAGCGCAGCGTAAAAGGTAGCGCGTGACCTTGGGCTTTCAGGTCTTCGATAATTTGCAAGATCGGGACACTGCTCCTATGACTTGCTGTCACAGTGAGCTGACCTTTCTGATTCACTTCAAAGTAGCGACTCCCCCAACTGCCAATACCGTAGAGCTCTTCGGTGTCTACGTTACTTTTAGTGTTCATGTTCATGGTGCTGATACGCACGGGGGGCTCGAGTGTGCTCAATGCTGTACCTCCTAAAAGGGTGTTTCAAAAGCAAGAGTTATCGTAGCACCTTTAGGAAGACATTAATGTTGATTTCAGAGAACGATTGGGAAGGTAAAGGGTGAGGCTAAAAAGCTGATATCAAACGAATATTCCCTATCAGAAAAACCCGAATTTGATGTTACCTTTATCTATTATATAGACCTCTTGCACAAATCAGGGGGAGGCAAGTTCATAGTTGTAGATGCCCGCAATCAAGCTGAGACGTAAGCCAAAACGTTTACGGTGGCTCCTGCAAGATACGAAACACTTTGAAGCTTACCAATGACATGCTCGACAGCCATGCGCTCACTTGCCAACTTGCGGTTGAAAGCTCGTTGTTCTTTGGACAGGTCTCGTTTGGGCAGTTTACGGGGGGGTGTTTGACTATTGGCATGAAACCCTTTGACACCTTGATAACCTTTATCTGCTTTGAGTTCGAGGTCTGGATGGATACTGAGTGCTGAGCGTTTGAAGAGGTTGAAGTCATGTTCACGTCCTTTGCCCGTAAACGTACAGACAACTTGCTTGGTCTTTTTAGCCACCACTACTTGCGCTTTCTGGGTATGACGTTTCTTCATTACCAGAATAGTACGCTGTTTTTTTGGGTCGTTCCACAGGACGTTCTGCTACATCCACCAAGATGACTTCAAAGCTAGTTTCACTTTTGAGTTGCTTCTTGCCTGGCAGCTTAAACTTGCCCGAGCGTATGAGAATATCTTCGACACGATTGCTGATACGGCAAGCACTCGATTCGTGAATACCCCAGTCATGTCCTAACCTTAACTATAACTAACTATGACTAGGTGGGGTAATCTCGCACATACTCGAGTGTGAGTAGCACCCTATCCTTCGGCACTCAACTTGAAACTCCGTCCCCGCATTCCTGTTGTATGGGTTAAAGGACGGACCACCTCTGCCATCTCCTCAAACGTTTTGGGTTTGACTCCGACTAACCGCTTGAATTCTTTCGTTTTTAGCTTCTTCAGCCGTTCCCAACTCCCTGCTTTCGTGTGTTCCATGCTCCATCTAACCCGCTTGGGGCTATTTGTGCAAGAGGTCTATTACATCGGCAGTTTTTCAGTAGCTCCCTACAATTTTGACTTTTTATAGAAATATAATCCTTCACAGAATTAAGATATACCTGATTGTATATTGGGTTACTATCGTTGATAATATTATTAACTTCTTAGAAAGCTAAGTATTAAGGTTTTTTCATTATTGCAAATTTTATCGAAAGTGCTATTTACAGATTAGTACTAAAAGGCTAAAGTCTTAATACTAAGGCAAAAAACACTCAAAATAGTATGAAGATGATCTCACTCTTTAGCTGTAAATTGAGCTTGAAACGCATTATGATGGTTTCAAGCTGTAGGTTAAGCAAGGGATATTTGCCCCACTTTCGCGTCCTGAGTTCTTAAATAAAGGTGTGAAGTTTCCTGCAATTGTGAGAAGTCCTAATTTTTCACAGAAACGAAGTCTATAGTCTTATGGACGTGAGAAGAAGGACTCCGAAAGGTCCTTCTCAATTTAGAACTCACGGGGCTCCACCCCATACTTTAGAGAGGAGAGGCATGAAACGTCTTATCGTTATCTTGCTCGCTGCCTTTGCCCTAGTTGGTGCAAATGCGCAGCAAAGTTTCCCCGATATCCCCAGTGGTCACTGGGCTGGTGATGCTGTTAGCGAAATCGCAGAACTTGGCATTGTCACGGGTTTCCCTGATGGTACATTTAGAGGAAATGAATCATTCACCCGCTATCAAGCTGCTTTGGTTATCAGTCGTCTTTTAGATGTGATTGATCAACGCATCCAAGCTGCAGGTTCAGCATCTGAGGATTTGGCTGCGATTCAAAGCGCAGTAGCAGACCTTCAAAGTCAACTTGACAGCCTCAGTGCTCGCACTGATGCCGTCGAGCAGAACAAGGCTGACCGTAGCGAAGTAGAAGCTCTTGCGGAGCAAGTCGCTGCGCTTCAAGCTCAAGTCGAAAACCTCCAGGCCCAAATTGATTCTGGTGCTTTGGCTGGTCCTGCTGGTCCTGAAGGTCCTGCTGGCCCTCCCGGCCCTCCCGGTGAACCTGGTCCTGCTGGTCCTGCTGGTCCTGAAGGTGCTGCTGGTGAAGAAGTTGTTGTTACACCTGAACCTGTTGCGCCTGAGGGTGACATTATTGAGGATGCACCTCCAGTAGTTGATACAAGCACACGTGGTAACTTCTCTGTGCGCTTAGGTGCCTTAGGTGTTATTGATGATCCATTCAACATTGGCATTCGCTTTGGTGTTGGACTTGATAACTTGCTTGGCCCTATCGGCGTACGTGTTGGTGCTGACTATGCACGTCGCGGTGATCTCTTCGGCGACGCAACAGTTTCTATCGATGGCCGCGTAACCTATAACTTCCTCAACGCGGGTGCTTTTGGTGCTTATGTTGGTGTAGGTGCTGGTTATGAACTTAATATCGGTGGTTACGACGGAGAAGTAACAGCAGGTGAAGATGATTCTGCTGGTATCTTTGCTGGTGCACTTGTTGGTGCAGAGTATGACCTCTTCGCAGGTCTCGGTATCTTCGTTGAAGGTGGTGCAGACTACTACTTCGCTGAACCTGAAGGTGGCGCACAAATCTTGCCAACCGTTTCGGCTGGTGTTGTTTACCGCTTCTAAGAAAATTATCAATAGAAAAATCCCTCAGAAGTTCGGGGGATTTTTTTATTGGCTTTTCTTTGCTATGTTCAAGGCAGCCCTTTGCTCGAGGTGCTACAGTTTCCGATGGATTTCCCTAAAAAATTCTAAAACATCCAGAATGTCGTTACTTGCAAATTGACTTTTAGGGACACATGATCGTGCGCCCTGCGAACGACAAAATGCCCTCACAAAAGACAAAATCATAGGGTATCCATCACCTAAGTATTTCCATAATGAGATTGTCAAATGATGTTTGAAAAAGTCCTTTGTTAGTGAAAGTTTATCTGACAAAGTGAACATAGAGCTACTTAGTTTGTGGTGACGTATTCAGAGGCTGTCGAAAAAGCGTCTAGGACGCTAATTTTCGCAACATGCTACGCGCCAGGGTGGTGTAGATAAAGGTTTCCCTTGTTTCAGGAAGCAAAGCATACTCACGATTGAGCCTGCGATAAAAGGTGAACCAAGCACATGTTCGTTC
>JBOFGY010000015.1:0-10126 GCA_051649365.1 Trueperaceae bacterium | reverse complement strand
CTGGGATAGACGTGGCTTCATCAATACTTAGGATGCCATCCTCATTCACGGCTGTTTTGGTGGCTGGGTTGGTACTCGAGCACGCGCCTAAACCTAACAACAGCGCGACCACGAGACACAAGACACTTCGTTTTGGCATTCTTCTCTCCCTTTCCTCATGCTTTGCTTACTTTTTGACTTACCTTAGATTTACTTCTTGACTTACCTTGACCTACTTTTTTCTTGACTCTCCGCCACCCCACGTCTTACAAGAATGTAGCCGAGGTAAGAATGTAGCCGAGGTCTCCCAGTGTCGAGGCTTTACCTGCCACCTGCCACATCATTCGTACGGGTTACAGGGTTTGGGTCTCTCCGAGTGTAAAAAATCTCACAGAACCCAAGGTTAGATTATGATGGGTTTAATGTGAAAGTGGGGTAAAGGTGCTTACATTTATGATTAGTATGTGACACATCACCTACAACAAAAGCCAGATACAATCCCCTTTCGTGACAACTCCGTTGCCGAAAGCGTTTATCTTTACGGGCTTTCTTATTTTTTTGACGATGGGCGCACTGTTTGCAAGTACGGGCGCACTGTTTCCAGGACTCCAACAACGTTTTTCTCTCAGCGAATCTGAAGTTGGTTTTCTTAGCACCATAATGTCGGTGGGTGGCA
The DNA here is from genome assembly GCA_051649365.1 of Trueperaceae bacterium. GTDB lineage: Bacteria > Deinococcota > Deinococci > Deinococcales > Trueperaceae > CAVTAE01. The sequence continues at coordinate 9,471 of JBOFGY010000015.1, read as the reverse complement.
TGGTGGGCTTTTTGGGGCTTGGTGTACTCGAGGATCAACTTAAGCTGCGACGGCGACTGCTCGTGGCTTGTGTATTTGCAGTCTCAGGTTTACTAGGTCTCGCCTTTGCACCGTTGTGGTGGCTCACACTCGCGGGTAGTTTTATTACAGGCATCGGCACTGCTATGCTCAATGCAGAAGTCAACGCCACCTTTGCAAAAAGTTTTGGGAAACGAAGCCCTATGATTGTTAATTTAGGCGGAGCTATTTTTGGCAGTGGAGCTGTTCTCGGGCCACTGCTCGTGAGCTTTAATCCAACAAATCCTCAACCTTTATTTTTAAGTTTGGCTGCCATCATCATTTTAACTTTGGTACTCTTTAGCATCGTGCGACTACCGCTGGTTGCACCTCAAAACAGCGAGCGGGGCAATTTTCCTATCACGCTACTTTCTTTTTTTATCGTTATTTTTTTACTACAAACGAGCATCGAAGTCATTGTGAACAGTTGGGCTGCAACGCACCTCATTGCGTTGGGCTCGAGTCCAGAGGTTGCGGCCAGGGCCGTTGCTGTCTTTTGGGCTATGGTCACGTTATCACGCTTTTTAACCACGCCTTTAAGCCTGTATGTGAAACCTGCCATCCTCATTCTCGTAAGCTTTGCACTCACGCTCGTGTTTGCGCTGCTCGCAACAACAAGCCTCACTCTGCCTGCTTATATCCTTATTGGTCTTGCAGTAGGTTCGTTGTTTCCTTTACAGATTGCTTGGATGGGTCAACTCTTGCCGCACGCCAAAGGTGCTACCGCCTACGCACTCACAGGAGCTTCTGTAGGTGCAGCGGTTTTTCCGCCACTTGGTGGCAAACTTATCGAAGTGAGTTCGGTCTCGAGTATTCCTACACTTCTCGTTACGCTCGCCTTACTCGGATTTATCAGCGTACTTGCCCTATATATTTATAGCTCTAAACAGCAAAGGGAAAAGCGAAGGTTCTGTAAAACCCACCTAGACGCTAAAAAGCTATCGGCCACCAGCTGTGAGGAGGAATTTTTAGCTGACGGTTGATAGCTCAACTTCTGCCTTAGCCAAGCATCAGACTCTCGGGCTGCTCCAATAAAGCAATGAGATGACTTGTAAACATCGCAGCTTCTGCCCCGTCTACAATGCGGTGGTCAAACGACAGACTAAGGTAAACCATCTGACGTGCCACGATGGAATCATCTTCTAAAACCACTGGACGTTTTTTAATCGAATGAACACCAAGAATCGCTGCTTCAGGAACATTGATAATCGGGAAACTAAAAAGCCCACCTAGGGAACCAATATTTGTAATAGAGAACGTGCCACCTTTTACGTCTTCAGATGCAAGTTTGTTATCTCTAGCCCTAAGAGCTAAATCTTGAATTTTTTGTGCGAGTTCTAAAATAGATTTTTTATCTACTTCGTGAAGGACAGGCACGACAAGACCAGCGTCCATTGCCACCGCCATCCCGAGATTGTAATAGGATTTGCGAACAATCTCGTTGTTGGCTTCGTCTAAACTTGCATTAAGCATCGGAAAAGTTTTGAGGGACGCAACTACCGCTTTCATAATAAAAGGTAAATAAGAAAGTTTGACATCTTGTCTTTCAGCGAGCGGTTTTAAGCGTTCGCGAAGTTTTACGAGTTCGGTTAGGTCGGCTTCGTCTACGTGGAGCGTACGCACCGACTGTAAGTGAGACGCAACCATCTGCTGGCTAATGGCACGGCGCAAACCACGTAGGGGTAGGCGTTGCTCGAGGGCTTCGTAACCTGGCAGGGTTTTGTATTTTACCGAGGCTGTGGGCTGTGGGCTGTGAGACGTTGGGGAAGGTGGAGTTTGACTGAACCCTGAATCCTGAACCCTAAACCCTTGAACGTCTTCAACACGCACCCGCCCATTCGGGCCACTGCCTGGAACACTGGCAATATCTATGCCGAGTTCTCTTGCTAGGCTACGTGCCGCTGGAACGGCCAATACACGGCCATATACACCTGTAACTTTGGCTTTTTGCTCTTGACTGTCTGCACTCTGCATTATTTTGCGAACTCTCACGACGGGTTCACTGTCGTTGGTTTTTACGGCTTGGAAAAGGCTGTTTTTATCGCCGTCATCTTGGGATTCGTTTTTTGCAGACGAAACAATATTTGTATTTGCTCCAACCTCGAGGCGACCACTTGGGGTCGCCCCTACGGATGGGGTTGCACCTACGTCGGAGGTTGCACCTGCGGATTCGGTGATGCGGGCAATAGGTGTATTGATGGGAACAACGTCGCCTTCTTTTACCAACTGCTTTTCTAAAATGCCGGTGTACGGACTCGGTAACTCGACGGTGACTTTGTCGCTCATTACTTCGATGATTGGGTCATCACGTTTGATGCTCTGACCTTCCGCCACAATCCAACGGACAATTTCACCTTCAACGACAGATTCAGCGAGTTCGGGGAGTAGGAATTCTTTAGCCATAAGAACCTCATAGCCTTCAGCTATCAGCTATCCGCCATCAGCTCAAATCTTTTGCTGACGGCTGATGGCTGATGGCTAACAGCTCTTCTAGTAATCTAACACCTTCTGCACTGCTTTCAAAATTCTGTTTGGCTGCGGTAAATACTCTCGGTCTTGTGCATAAGGATAGGGTGTATCAAAGCCTGTCACACGCAGCGGCGGCGCAAGCAGTGAATCTAAAATTTCTTCGCTAATCGTCGCTGCTATTTCACTTGCAAAGTTCGCGGTGCGTGGTGCTTCGCTAACCAAAACACAGCGCCCTATTCGAGCTACTTCACTAAGTACCGTTTCTTTATCCCAAGGTAAAAGCGAACGCAAATCAATCACGCACGTTGAAACCTTTTGCTTTGTCAATTCCTCGGCGGCTTTCAGGGTTTCGGACATAGAAGAGCCGTAGGAGATGAGCACGACATCATCCCCTTCTTGCCGAATGCTAGCTTCGCCAATTGGGATTAAAAAGTCTGGGTCGTCGGTTACGTCTTCTTTGATGGCCCGATATAAGCGTTTGGGTTCCATCACGACCACAGGGTCTTCATCACGAATGGCTGATTTCAGTAACCCTTTCGTATCTGTAGGCGTAGACGGATAAACAACTTTAAGACCAGGTGTATGCACAAAGTGCGTTTCAGGGTTTTGCGAGTGATGATGCCCACCACGCACACCACCACCTGCTGGCATCCGCACGACCATCGGCGCAGTGAACTGCCCACCTGAACGGTAACGCATTTTGGCAGCCTGGCTAAAGAGTTGGTCAATGCCAGGAAACACATAATCCGCAAACTGAATCTCGGCGACCGGGCGCAAACCATGAACTGACATACCGAGGGCCGCGCCAATAATAGCTGCTTCAGAAAGTGGCGTGTCCATCACGCGGTCTGGGCCGTATTTGTCAAAGAGACCTTCGGTGGACAAAAAGACTCCACCACGTTTACCCACGTCTTCCCCCATAACAAGAACACGCTCGTCACGCTGCATTTCTTCGTCAAGGGTACGGGCGACGGTTTGAACGATAGTTTGAACTGCCATACAGTTTTCTCCCAAATTTAATAATTTGGGTTAAAGGTTAAAGGTTAAAGGTCAAAGGTTAAAATCTTTCTACCTTCTACCTTCTACCTTCTTACCTTCAACCTTCAAACTCGCTTTTCTGTTCTCGCAAATGCTCTGGCATCTCTGCAAAAACATCCTCGAACATCCACGATGTAGGGACTTCTGGGGCAGTCTCGAGTTCATCCACAGCTTGCAAAAGTTCGGCTTCGATGCGCTCTCTCGAGTCACGTTCATCTTTCTCTGTCCAGAGTCCACGCTTCATAAGGTAACGGTGCATCCGCAACAGTGGGTCGCGCTTTTTCCAATTTTCCACATCACTGGGTGAACGGTACAACGTATCATCATCATCCGAAGAGTGCGCTTTGAAACGGTACACCTGCATCTCTACCAAGGATGGTCCCACCCCCGAGCGCGCACGCTCGAGGGTTTCACGCATCACATAGTAGGAAGCCAGCACATCCATACCATCTACAAAGTAACCAGGCATTCCATAAGCTTTAGCTTTGATAGCGATGGTTTCTGACGCGGTTTGTTTGTGGTAATCCACACTGATGGCCAAGCGGTTGTTTTGACAGACAAACACCATCGGCGCACCCTGCACGCCTGCAAAGTTAATCGCAGCATGAAAGTCTCCTTCGCTCGTTGCACCGTCTCCAAAACTCACTACCGCAACTTGTCCTGTATTACGAAGTTTCATGCTGATGGCTACACCCACCGATGGTGGAATATGTGAGGCAATGGCAGAAGCTGGGGTAAAAATATTGAGGTCTTTGGAACTTGGATGACCAGGCATTTGTCGCGCACGGTTGGGATCTAAGGAAGAGCCCATTGCCTGCGCAAAAATATCTTTGGCGGATAAACCTAATGCTAACAACATACCGTGGTCACGGTAGTACGGAAAAACCCAATCATGCCCAGCTCTCATGGCATTCGCAACGGCTACTTGCGCCCCCTCGTGACCCACCGCCGGTGGCACAAAACTGGTTTTGCCCATGCGTCTCAGTTTGAAATAACGTTCGTCGAGTAGTCGAGCAGCCAGTAGGTCGGTGTAGAGTTTGACAAGAACATCATCCCTCAGGTCACAGGCAAAATCACCAACCCATTCTCCCGCTTCGTTGATAAGAGAGATTGGCTCTGTTGTAAACGTCACAAAACGCTCCCACGTTTGAATCATTGCTGGCTCCTCCTCGAGGTTATTCGGTTTCTTTTATCGCAGTCAGAATAGCAAAAAACCTTGACCAATGATTTCATTTTGACTGCAAATACCAGAACCCTATGCAAGGGTATAGCATAAAAAGCTGCAAGATGAAATTTTATGTCAGGAGTTCCAACAGACATCCTAAATTGAGGACTAGAGGCCGCTATAAGCATGTAGGCACTGGCATGTTGCAAGATATTCATGCTCCCTAAAAAATAGACTCGGTATAAGTTTAGCATATTGTTGAATGAAAAATAGAAAAGAGGCCCTCGAGTTTTACAGGGTAACAGGTGGGGAAATGGCTGCGTTTGGAAGGGATTTTAGGGTCTGAACTATACCTTGCTCGAGCCCCTCGACACCCACCATACTGGCCAGCTCAGGCTTTGGCACCAATCTCAATAAAAACGCTTCATCTGCACCGTGTGTACCTACCGTAATAAGCTCTATCCCTAGACTCTGTGCCATACGTCCAGCCTCCAAGGTTGCCTCAGGTACATCGGGTTGACCATCGGTTATCAGAATCATAGCGCGGTAACCCTGACACGAACGAAGCCGATACGTCGCTAGTTCAATGGCACGGTGCATGGCAGTGCGCCCATTCGCATAGAGACCCCTGATGCGTCTTTGAAAATAATAGAAGTTTCGTGTAGCTCCAAACAAGCACGAAACATCACCCCCAAAGGCAATTGCTCCTACAGCATAATTGCGTTGCCAGGCTTCCCCAAAAAAATGTAGTGAGCCACGCTGAAGTTGCTCCAGCTTGCCGTAGCTACTCATGCTGGCAGAGATGTCGAGCAGGAGATATACCGTGCCTTCCACCTTCTCGCGCCTATGCGCTAGGACCATTGTTCTTTGAACAAGAGAAGACTCTACGCTCACCCATGCTTTACCCTGAGACATACTCCAGTTTAGACCGCACTGGCTAGTTCAGGAGGGTTACAGGAAACAAAGATATGAAGCGCACTGTCCTCAAGAAATGTACGCAAAGTTGTTCTTTACCCTCACCCGTTAAAGAAGTGAACGGGTGTAATGTTTTTTGATTAAGGCGTATCAAAGCCCAATTATTTTGAAGCCATCCACCATGGCATCAAGCTCGAGCGAATGTGCCTCGAGCGCCGCTGCTGTTGCTCGAGTTAACAATAAATACAATTTATTGTTGTGTTGCAGCACGAGAGCATGTGCTTCTAATTCTTTTACAACTTCATAATGCACAAATAATGTATGAGCTATACCCTTGCGTGGCGGGAAGACATAACTTTTTTTAACAGCTCCTTGAAAACCTGGTTCCACTTTTTGCCATGCGGTTGCCAAACCTCGCTGTACGTCATCGTCAACAAGAACAACGGCGTAAAGCTTGACGGTCTTTTCCAAATCACTAAAAAGCGCGTAGTCACCACTGCTTTCAACGCTCCAAGTTGTAGGAATGGGAGCAGTATAATTAAACTGTGGGTCGGTGTAAAGACCCCGAATTGTCACCCTACTACCTATACCCGCTAAGGCAAAACTGTCATCTCTTGGTGTGTAACCCAATTTTGTTTGGGTATCACGGATATCGAGCCGCTTCACTAGGTTGTCCGAAATACCATGTGCGATGATGAACTGTTCATCACTTTTCAAACAGCGGTCGAGTAACTCGAGCAAATCACGGTAAGTCAAGGTCATTGCGAGAAAGAGTTTGTTAGCTTCATGCCTGAGATAATCCCCGTCGTGTGGAGTTACCCAGCCCAAGCGCAAGCAGTGTACTGAAAGCCCCTTAAAGTCTGCATAAAATCGCCCAAGTGCCTCACCCCAGGCTTTGCTAGCCCCATATAAATTAAGCGGAGCTACGGGCATGGACGTACTAATTTTTATACCTTCTGGATACCCGTCCACCGAATTAATACTACTTGCAAAAATAACGCGCTTACACTTCGCAGTGTATGCTGCTTCAAATACATTATAGGCACCCACAATATTACTTGGTAATAAACTTTCCCAAGGTGCCTCTGTGCGATAATCTGCGGCCAAGTGAATAACCGTATGCACACCGTCAAACAGTGGGCGAATCGCACTTAAATCAGAAATATCTGCCTTTACAAACGGAAAGCCAAACGTTTCTTTCGCGTCCACGACATCGGTAAGAACTAAGTCATAGTGGTCTTTGAAGTGCGCTATACAAAGCTGCCCAATTTTTCCAGCTGCACCTGTAATAAGGAGTTTTTGTTTTGAGGGTTCCATAGGCAAGTTCACTCTTTCTTTGTTTGTTAAGCAATTAGAATCCAGCAGTCAGAATTCAGCAAAAGATCATCCTGACTCCTGAATTCTGACTGCTGATACACATACACTTCTGATTACACATACACTGTTTGCTGCAACCTTCTAATCTACCCAATTGCAAAGAGTCTCTCGCTGGACAAATAATCTGGATTTTTGCTATCGCCTTCCATCATCGGCACGGGGTTCAGGGTGCAGGACACCATTGTTTCGTGCCGTCTCGCAAAGTTAGAAGGGCTAAAAGCCTACCTTATTGAATTTAAGCGTGCATTTCTAACTCCACAAACGGTCATGCGACCAATCCTTATCCCATGCTTCGGTAGATTCAAAGAAGACAGGGTTTTTCGGGTCAAGGAATTCGCGGAAGACTTCTTTGTTAATGTCATCAAAACCAAGACCTGGCTTATTAGGCACCTCAATATGTCCATCCTTGATAAATTCATCGGGTAATCCTGTTACCAAATGCTGCCATTTTTCAATATCTACACAATGATTCTCGAGCACCAAAAAGTTTTCCGTTGCCGCCGCACAGTGAACGTTGGCAAGCATCGAAATTGGTGAACCTGCTTGGTGCATAGCCATCACTACACCGTAATCTTGAGCCATATCTCCAATTTTTTTCGTCTCGAGGATTCCTCCTGAGGTTGCTAAATCTGGGTGGATGACCGCAACCGCACGACGCTCGAGCAACGGCTTAAAACCCTCTTTAAGATAGATGTCTTCACCTGTGCAAATCGGTGTAGCAACAGCTTGCGACAATCTTACATAGTGCTCGGTAAACTGCCAAGGAATCATGTCTTCGTACCAGGCTAAGCTAAACTGGTCTAAAGCGCGTCCCAGGCGAATGCAAGACTCGAGGCCAATATGCCCAAAGTGGTCAACAGCAAGCGAAATTTCGTAGCCGATAACATCACGCACTTTGGCAACGTATTCGCACAACACTTCAATACCTTTACTGGTTAACTGAATGCCCGTAAACGGGTGCATGATGGTATTTGTCTTCAACATCCCGGGCGGTGCAATGAGTGCACCTTCAACATTGTGGAGTAGACCAATACCCACATCCATCTTGAGGAATTTGTAGCCCTTCTCCATACGCTTTTTCAAACGCTGACCCATTTCACTACCATCAAGTACAGAATCTGTATCGCAGTAGCACAGCACTTCATCGCGGAATTTTCCGCCCGCAAACATGTATGCAGGTACGCCGTAAGCCTTACCTGCTAAATCCATGAGGGCCATTTCAATACCGCACACGCCGCCGCCTTGTCGCCCGTGTGAACCAAACTGTTTTATCTTGCGAAAAAGTTTATCTATGTTGCACGGGTTCTCACCCATGAGTTGCCGCTTAAGCATGAGAGCGTAAGTGGGACTCGCAAAGTCACGCACTTCACCATAACCAGAAATGCCTTGGTTGGTATCTAAGCGGATGATCGAAGCAGGGAAAGGCAAATTGGTTAGATTGGCAATTCGCATATCGGTGATTTTAAGTTGGCTGGAGCTCGAGTAAGTATTAATTCCGTTCAACAGTTGACCTTCATTCATAAGTATTCTTGCGTCCTCCTAGATTTTAGAACGCTTTATAGCTTACCAGAGTGTTAAAAAAAAGATAAAGGGGTAAATAATAAACCCCACTACTAAGAGTGGGGTTTATTATGGAGCGGGAGAAGAGATTCGAACCCTCGACATTAACCTTGGCAAGGTTACGCTCTACCAGCTGAGCTACTCCCGCATACGAAAGGTATCATCTATCAATCTGATTCTACCTTCACTTAGGGGTATCATCGGCTCTAAAACCGATCTACCTTAAGATAATATACTACAAAACCCAACAGTGTGTTGGAAAATAAAAAAGTCAAAGATTAGAAGGTTTTAGCTTTTCAACTTTGAACCTTTAACCTTCAACTTTTTACTTCGTAAAATAAACTCCTCGCATCGTCCTACTTTCCCAGGCAGCTTCCCGCCAAGTAGCATCGGCGCAGACGTGTTTAACTTCCGAGTTCGGGATGGGATCGGGTGGGTCCACGTCGCTATGGACACGAAGAGAAAAAATAGTTTGGTTTTTCGTTCTTCGTTGTTAGTTTTTCGTTTTTTTGATTTTACGAGTTACGAACGACGAATTACGAACAACCTGTTTTGAACGACAAGACAAAATAGAAGTGATAAAAACATTCGTGTTTGACGTGCTTATATAGTCCTTAAAAAGGTTAAGCCCTCGACCGATTAGTATTGGTCAGCTAAATACATTGCTGCACTTACACTCCCAACCTATCAACCCTGTAGTCTTCAGGGGGTCTTACTCCCTTAACGGGATGGGAAAACTCATCTTGGGGTGGGCTTCACGCTTAGATGCTTTCAGCGTTTATCCCTTCCATACATAGCTACTCAGCATATGCCCTTGGTAGAACAACTGAGAAACCATAGGTATGTGCATTCCGGTCCTCTCGTACTAGGAACAAATCCCCTCAATTTTC
>JBOFGY010000014.1:0-43592 GCA_051649365.1 Trueperaceae bacterium | reverse complement strand
AACGCGCTGCAAAGTACGTCATGGTGTAGTTCACTTGGCTGACTAGCAAAAACTGGTAGTCATCTACCCGACTGGGTTGCCTCTTGCGCTTTTTTATCTGCAAAATTTAGCAAATCTTAGCCTTTTGCGTAAGTCCTGTTATATTCAAATTTTTGATCACGCCTTACCTAAAAGATGATTACCGTTATGACTTTTTCCTTTGCTCGAGAGAACCAAAGTTTTTTACGGGTTGTAGAGCTATGTTCGATAACAACCTAAGGTTATACGGAACTTACGAAACAACTAGTGGTAATATACCAGAAGTAAAGCGCATCAATGACGGTTATGAAATAACTATGGATATGACTCCTTCATTTTTGTTAGAGCATCTAGAGACACAAGGTGCCGCCAACATGTTTCTTCATGTGCACAAACTTAAAGGCAACCTGCGCACGAAATCCGATGACACGTTCACGAGCTGTTTCGCTCTGAAAGTCTCTTTTCCAAGTATACATAATTAAGTTGGCCCGAATATTTTAAGGAGTCAAAACTGTGAAATATAAAGATAAAGTAGAAAATTTTAAGAGTGGTACACAGGCTCTTAAGAGTTCCCTGCAAACTTTGCGAAAGATTTTTCCATTACTTTATCGAGCAGAACCCGTTGGCGTTTCCTTATTATTATTTGTCATCTGCATCCAAGGATTTTTGCCTGCTGCCACTCTTTTATTAACTAAACGGACTGTTGATGAGATTACCAGAATAGGAGTAGCAGGAGCATCATTCCCATTACTTACGTTGATAGGTTTGTGGGTCTTACTTCAGGTTATTCAGCCTTTTCTAGAAATAACGTACCAACTTTTACAGGGGAATATAGCAGAAAAGTTTACGGCAAAAATTAACACCGACCTTATGAATAAGGCGGCGACATTACTTGGACTGGATGCACTTGAGGACAAAGCCTTTCACGATGACCTTAAAGTCATCCAAGATGGCGCAGCTAACCGCCCTATGAACCTTGTCGTTTTGTCAGCACTGACTACTCGAGACCTTCTTACAATCGTTAGCCTTGTTTTAGTATTGAGTAGTCTAGCATGGTGGGTTCCGATTATTCTCCTTTTCGCCACGATACCGTCTTCGCTTGCAACTATTAGACTTCGAGATATTGGTTTTGAAGCACTGCTAAGCAATAACGAGGACGGTAGAGTGATGGCTTACACGAGTAGAATTGCCCTCGGCTTCCAGTACGCACAAGAAGTGAGGCTCTTCAGTTTATTCTCTTGGCTTAAACAGCGGTATCTTCAACTTTTTGACAAAACTCACAAGCGTATGCGTAGCGTGAGACAGAAAGAGGTTACTCAAGTTCTCCCAACATATTTGCTATCGGTGGGTGTTTCCGCCTCGTTATTTTCCTGGGCTGTGTGGCGAGCTAGTCTAGGTTTACTCACAGCAGGCCAGGTTGTGATCATAGTACAGTCTTTATCACAACTCCTTTTTTCATTGAGAGATGTTGTCAACTATATCGGATTTTTACATGATCGCCTTCGGTATTTTCAGAAGTATCTTTCTTTTCTCAGTTTGACTTCTAAAATTACGCAATCTGATAACCCTATTAGACTTAGCGAACAATCGTCCTACGCCATTACTTTTGACAAGGTTAGCTTCTCTTACCCGGATGGCCGACGCGCCTTGAAGGATGTCAGCTTCACCATTCACGCAGGCGAAACTGCCGCGTTGGTGGGTGAAAATGGGGCAGGTAAGTCAACGATTGTCAAACTCTTGTTGCGATTTTATGACCCGCAGGCAGGACGTATTTTGGTTGATGGTATTGATCTCAAAGACCTAGACATTTATCAGTGGCGCAAGACGGCAAGCGCAGTATTTCAAGATTTCAATAAATATGAGTTTGACCTACGTGAAAATATTGCAATCGGTAATATAGACCGTATTGAGGAAATAGAAGAGATTAATGAAGCTGTAGAAAGAGCTGCTCTTTCCGAACTGGTAGAAGAACTGAACATGGGTCTCGACAGCAAAGTCGGCAAAGAATTTGGTGGCACAGACCTTTCGGGTGGACAGTGGCAAAAAGTGGCAATCGCGCGCGCTTTATTTAGGAATGCGCGTGTGCTTATTTTAGATGAGCCCACCGCGTCTATTGACCCAAGAAGCGAACACAAAGTTTTTCAACGCTTTGCAGAAATTGCTAAAACACCAACAACCTTACTGGTAACGCACCGTCTGGCTTCGGTTAGTATGGCTGACCGAATCTTGGTTATGAAGGACGGTGAGCTTATTCAAAATGGTAGCCATAGTATACTGCTAATATCTCAAGGCGAATATACAGAGTTGTGGCACATGCAAGCCACAACGTATCTCGAGCTTTCAAAGGTAGCAGGCCAAGAACCTGCTTTAAGTACCTAAATATCTTCACTACATCTCGAGGTTTTTGCTTTCTCCTTATAGTTTTGGTGTCCTTAGTGATTCAATATTGAATTGAAGTAAAAACTGTGCAGTCTTATGCAACCTGTTAAGCTACAACTTATGACTACCCTAGGCCCAAACCAACACGACATAGATGTTCGCAAGATTCTTAGAACCTTACTGGTCGCACAAGGTTTAGGCTCGGCAGCTATCACGAGCCTAGCGACAATTGCCACCATCGTTGGTGCAGAACTCAGTGGCGGCGCGTCGTTGGCAGGATTAACGGCGAGTTCGTTTCAACTTGGAACAGCCTTTGGGTCTATTTTCTGGAGCCTCAGCTCAGACCGCTTAGGTTGGCGCGGTGCGCTAAGTAGTGCGGTGTTTGTTGGGGCTCTTGGTGCTTTCGGCGCGGTGGCTGGCGTGATAGTGCAAAATTTTTGGTTCTTGCTCTTTAGTTTATTTATCGCGGCTTCAGCACAAGCTGCTTTTAATTTGGGGCGGTTTACAGCTGCAGAAGTTAGCCAAAGCGAGAAACGCGGACGAGCCGTTGCCCTTATAGTCTTGGGTGGCACGGTGGGCTCGGTGGTGGGGCCACAGCTTATTAGCGTCTCAGGTCAACTTGCTAAAAACGCCGGTCTTAGCGAATGGGTCGGCCCCTACGCAGTTACAGCCTTGCTTTTTACCTTAACTGGCATTGTCCTAGCCACATTTCTAAAACCCGAACCCAAGCGTTTAGCCAAACACGTTGCACAAAGTCAACCAAACCCAATGACGAGCACACGCTCTCTCTCAACCTTGTTCCAACAACCCCAAGTCTTTGCTGCCATCGCTACAATGGTGATTTCACACGGTGTCATGGTGATGCTTATGCAACTCACTTCTTTACATATGCGAACAGATCATCATCCCATTGGGCATATCTCGGCGGTGTTTTCGTCGCATACGTTTGGCATGTTTGCGTTTTCTATTTTTTCAGGACAACTTGTTGACCGTTGGGGCAAACGTCCCATGCTGATTTTAGGTTCGATTATTTTGCTAGCAGCCTGTCTCAGTGCGCCGCTCTCACCGCACGTCTTCCCTATTGCTGTCGCACTCTTTTTGCTTGGGTTGGGTTGGAATTTTTGTTTTGTCGCTGGCTCTGCGATGCTCTCGAGCGCACTAAGTCCCTCGGAAAAATCGAAAACGCAAGGCTTCAACGATTTGCTTATTGGCCTCACTGCTGCTACAAGCAGTTATGCAGGCGGTCCGCTTTTCGCACATTATGGTTACACGGCGATTGGTCTTATTAGTGCTGGCTTTTGTGTCGCGCTCATGCTGCTGGTTGTTTGGTATAGCACGATGGTTCGGGAAAAGGAGTTGGGGTTTGGAGATTAGAAGTGGAAACTTCAGTTTTTGCCAAACCTCATAGCAGGGAAAAACGAGATTGCTTTGCGGCCTTATTCCTTGATTAATGATGATGCCAATACATTTTATGTTGACCTTCAGCCAAAGCTCGCAATGACAAATGCTTCGTCATTGCGAGCTGAAGTGTAGAATGTGCAAACCCTTCCTCAAAGTCAAGCACTACCGAAGCCGCGAAGCAATCTTGTTTCTCAATCACCAATTTCCAACCCCTCATCTCTAATTTTCCTGGTACGCTATTTTCTCATGGCATTACATCTCGAGACCCATACCGTCGGCCCACTCCAAGAGAACTGCACCTTACTTCATGATGGCACCAATGCTGTTTTTATTGACCCAGGTGATGAAGCACAAAAACTTTTGCAGCGTCTAAACTTAGGAAACTTAAACCTTCAAGCCATTTGGCTCACACATGCACATTTTGACCACATTGGCGCAATCGCAGATATACAAGAAAATCTAGGTGATATTCCTGTGTATCTACACCCAAAGGATGATTTCATATTCAAAAATGCCCATATTGCAGCAAAACGTTGGGAAGTTCCTTTTAAGAATCCTGAAACTAAAACCCTCGATCTGACCGATAATCAAATTCTCGAGTTCGCACATACAAAGATTCATTGCCTTTTCACACCCGGACACGCCCCAGGACATATCGCGTTTTACATACCAATCCAAAACCTTGTCATCTCGGGTGATACCCTCTTTAAGGGCTCTATTGGACGCACAGATTTAACGATGAGCAACCCTGCACAACTGCTCGAGAGTATTCGTTCAAAACTTCTCGTCTTGCCCGATGAAACCGTCGTCTATCCAGGGCACGGACCAACAACAACGATTGGGTTTGAGAAGCAATCGAATCCATTTTTGATTTAAGTCTTCTATCTTCTCGCTTCTCATTTCTCGTTCCCAAATTTTAGTTAGGAATACTTGGTAAGGTGCTATGCGTCTTAAAGTAAATGAAAGAGAACACCAGTCTTTTACTTCACTATTTAGACGCAGAGCGTCAGGGGCAGTGCGCTACAAAACAGAGGAGTGTAACGAGAAAAAAGCACCCGTGTAAAAAACATAAATGAAGCACAGATCCGGTTAGAAATCTGTGCTGTACAACTATCGCGGGATAGTTGTGGTAGATAGGAGGCTAGTTTACTCCTTATCTAGGAAAGATTTTCTAAAAGCTCGAATTTCAGTCTTTATATCTCTGATGCGAATTCTGCACCAAATGACATGGAGTACACAGAATATCACCACTAGGGGACTCACAAACAAGATAGTTATACACTAGTATACAGAAAAACCAGGTTGTAATTCACCACCCAAGACGAAAATCATGAAATGGAAGACCCATATACAACTCCACAAAATCCCCACTTCTGCTAACGAATCCATTCTGTGCTCGAAACATTCGAGCTTTTGTTCCAACCTTTCTATACGTTTAATAGTCATTTCACGAAGTAATACATAATGTTGACTGCCGTGTAGCTTATCAAATTATTAAAATAAAAATTCTCTTAACTTTCCTATCATAAGTACCCAAACACAATTAGCTTAGATTTATTTTCGTGGCTTTTGCCAAAAAGTCCTTTGTAGATTGACTTTTTCCAAGAACGAAAGTCTAACTTAATTGTGTACGAGAACTTAGGTCTTTTACGTTGATGTTTTTGGACTGGTTATTTGTAATTTATTTAGCAGAAAACTATCTTTTATATAGGCGTAGAAGGAAATTGGCTATATTGACTTTTGTTACACAATCTTCCAGATTGTTAACAAACTACACCCAAGTGATAAGCCAATGAACCAAAACACTCCTAGATAACCTTTACGAATTTAGAAAAGCAGCAGCGAATACCAAAGGGAAGTTTAAGCAATGTACGGTTGCGCTCGTAGCATTTGGACAAAGCAGTGCTTTTCCAGCCTTAGATTGGTGGCTTCGTTACCTGTTCCTCAAGCACTGCTATCAGTTTCTCCGCGCGACGCGAGGCAATCACAATGCTGTAACCATTTTTGAAGTTCAGTTGCACACCTTTCTTGCCATGTCTCACTATGTAAACATGATTTACACCTTCATACTTTTTCCATTTCACCAAAGCCAAATCGTGACGCAAATTCACAGCAGCAATCTCTGAAAATTTGAAATGCCTAACCTCCAGATGCTTTTCAGTGTAAATAATTCGTACACCTTTTTCGCCTACAATGGTGAATGTCCAAGATAAAAGCCACATTACGGTGGAAGGAACCAAAAGTAGTACAAAGGGACCAAGGGAATCCCATGAGAACGTTAAACCATCCCACAAACCGTAAACAAAAACTGCAATTAAAGGAAGTGTTATCAGTAACACCCAAGGCGTTGTTTGAATTTCAAAAAAGATAATTTTCTTGTGCATAAGTACCCCTACACAATTAGCTTAGGGTTATTTTGGCAAATTTTGCTAAAAAGTCCTTGGTAGATTGACCTTTCTAAGAAGCAAAAGTCTAACTTAATTGTGTACGAGAACTTACAAGCTTGGGTCTTGGCTTTTTAAGGAACCATATCTATTCTTAACGAACCACACCCAAGTGATAAGCCATCAGCATGAATAGTTCGCGGAAAGCATAGGTGAGGCGTTTGTAAGGGTTAAACACTGTTACCAGTTCAGCACTGTAACCTAGTTTCCGCGCCAAATAGTGCGTGCGGTAAGCGTGCAAGTCATCGGTAACGATGGTGAGTTTTTTACCGTTTAAAAGCGGGCGACTTCGCTCGAGGTTTTCAAAGCTGCTGGTACTCTTCGTTTCACTTTGTAGGGCAGTTTGCGGCACACCGAGCGAGGCTAAATATCTTACGCCTGTTTCGCCTTCGCTAAATCTGTCACCCGCACGTTTGCCACCCGTTACAACAATTTGCGAGGCGCACCCTTCTTCATAGAGGTCGTGGGCTTTGTCAAGTCTGCGCCGAAAGGCCGGTGAGGGTCTGCCGTCGTATTGGGCTGCGCCCATCACGAGAATGGTTTGGGCAGTGCAGCTTGGTGTGTTGGCGTGAACCGTGTACGACCAAATCCCCAGAGCGTCTCGAAAGAGCAAAAGGGCAAAAAGAAGTGCGAGCAGCAAAAGCGTCATGAGGGTACGACGCTGCCACAGTTTGGGCGCAGGAAGACCCTCTTTAATCTTTTGCCTAATCTTTTGGTAACCTGGATTCAATTGCCCTAGCATGTGCTTCTAAGCCCTCACTTCTTGCCATTTTAGCAGCCGCTGCGCCAACAGCATTCACGGATTTTTCACTCATCGCCACAAAGGGAATCACCTTCTGAAAATCGCGGAGATTAATCGCCGAGGAAAACCGTGCTGTCCCTGAAGTCGGCATGACATGGCTGGGGCCAGCGAGATAATCGCCCAACGCCTCCATGCTGTGCTCACCAATAAACAGCCCGCCGGCATGTTTGACCCCTGGCACGACTCCCCAAGGGTTTTCAACAAGGAGACACAAGTGTTCGGGGGCATAGGCATTTGCTACGGCGACGGCTTCGTCTAACGTTTTGACGAGGACAATGTAACCGCGCTCCTGCACGGAGGCTCGAGCCGTCTCCTCAGTAGGCAAGGTTTTTAGTTGTGCCTCGAGAACCTTCAAAACAGACTTTGCGAGAGATTCACTCGTCGTTACGAAAACAGGTTGAGCAAAATCGTGTTCGGCTTGGGCCAGCAAATCTGCCACGACGTGATTGACATCGGCAGATTTATCAGCAATGACGAGCGTTTCGGTGGGGCCAGGAAGGGCTTCAATACCCACATCACCGAAAACAAGTTTCTTCGCCGCCATCGTGTAACGGCTACCCGGCCCGACGATTTTATCCACTTTGCGAATCGTTTCGGTGCCGTAGGCCAGTGCAGCAATCGCTACAGGGCCACCAAGACAATACACTTCGTCAATACCAAGTTCAGAGGCGGCAACCAAAACTTCTGGTGCAACCTTGCCTTTTTTGTTACGCGGAATGGTGACGGCGATTTCAGGAACGCCGGCAACTTGAGCAGGAACTGCCGTCATGAGCAGTGTACTAAAGAGCGGCACTTGGCCACCAGGCACGTAACAAGCAACGCGCTCGAGGGGCCGCACAATTTGCCCTAACAGTGAGCCGTCATTCTGCCAAACGAAACCCTCTTTAGGTTGATGGTCGTAAAACGCACGAATGCGCGTTGCCGAAAGTTTGATGGCTGCTTTAAGGTCTGCGTCCACTTGTTTTTGTGCCGCCTTGAACTCTCTGGTTGGAACTCGAGCCTCACCTAGTTTCATGCCGTCAAATTTTTCAGAGAGTTCTTTGATAGCTGTATCACCGCGTTTACGAACATTACTGATAACGTTCTGGACAGACTCGAATAAGGCTGTGTCAGAGTCGAGCAAACGGCGATTAGAGAATAGCTTAATGGCTTCTTGACTATTACGAATCAATTTCATAGTCTTAGCATTTCATGTTTCTTGTACTATAAACAAGAGCCAATGACAAAAGATATCTTGCAAAATCCCCAGACCCCACAATAGTGGCAGCGAGTAACTCGGGATACTTTTTGCTGCTTTTAGCCCTATGCCTTAGCCTTCCCCTTGCGCCTCGAGCATTAACTCTCTTGCATTGGCAATTGCTGCGTCACTTGTAGAACCAGAAAGCATTCTAGCAAGCTCGAGTTCGCGTTCGTGGGGCTCGAGCCTTAGCACGCGCGTTACGGTGCGCTGGTCTACTTCTTTTTTCTCGACATAAAACTGTACGTCCGCAAAGGCTGCGACTTGGGGCAAGTGCGTAACAACTAAGACTTGGTGGTCTTTGGCAAGTTGCTTCAGCAGTGAACCAACAGCCCTCGCCGTTTTACCACCAATACCAGCGTCCACTTCGTCAAAAGCCAGAATAGGAACATCTGAACCTGTCACGACATTTAAGCCCAGCATGACGCGCGATAATTCACCACCTGAAGCCACAGTAGAGAGTGGCGCAGGTTCTTCGCCCAAATTCGCAGAAAATAAAAAGATGATGTCATCGTGACCAGAGGTAGACAGTGCTTGGCTTTTTTCTACCAAGACCTGAAAAACAGCGTTCGCCATCCCGAGTGGTTTTAATTCTTTCGTGACTGCCTCAGAAAGTTTCTTGGCGACTTTTTTACGTGCTGCCGATACGTCTGCGGCTAGCGTGTTCAGCGACTCGAGCAATAACTTCTGTTCCCCCTCAAGGTGTTCCATATTCGCGTCTGCATTCGTTAAACCATCAAGTTCACTTTGCGCTTCGTCGCGGTAGCGCACAATTGTTTCGATACTTTCACCATACTTACGCTGCAACGTTTCAATCATAGCCATGCGACCTTCGAGTTTTTCTAATTCACTCGGATCTGTTTCAAAATCATTCAGAAAGCTTTCAACTTCTTTGGCAACCGCGTTGATGCTCGAGAGTGCGTCGCGCAAATCTTTTGCCAAGGACTCGAGCGTCGTGTTGTAACGTCCGGCTAAGTCTAAATCTTTTACAGCTTCGGCGATTAAATCTACCGCGTTGACATCGGCACTGCTTAACGCATTCACAGCTTTGCCGGCACTGCTCGTAATCTTTTCAGCAAAGCGCGAAGACTCGAGTGCACTTTTAAGGGTCTCGAGCTCGTCTTTTTTGAGTTTAGAGACGTTAATCTCGTTCACTTGAAATTGCAAAATATCTATGCGCCGTGCGCGTTCGCGGGTTGCTTCGCGCAGTTCGTCGAGGGCTTTACACACACGCTGATACTCCGCATAAGTTTTGCGGTAGGTCTCGAGCGTTTTCTGGTCTTTTTCGCTCAAAAGTCTATCGAGGAGTTTGCGTTGTTCGCTGCTACTTTGCAATGCCTGTGAAGCGTGTTGTCCGTGAATGACGACAAGCCCTGCTAACTTTTCAGAAAGTTCGCTTACGCTGACGAGTTCACCATCAAGTCGCGCCGTGTTGCGCCCATTGCTGCTGATGCGCCGTGCCGCCGATTCAATCTCATTAGAGAACAAACCTTGAATGAGGCTGCTGTCTGTACCCGTGCGAATCCACGAGGTTTCGGCGCGTCCTCCAATTAAAATACCTAGTGCGTCAATCAGGATGGATTTCCCTGCGCCTGTCTCACCTGTTAAAACATTTAAGCCAGGTGACAAATCAAGTTTGAGGCTGTCTACAATGGCAAAATTAGTTAGCTCGAGCCGTGCTAGCACCTCGCTAGTATAAGGCTCGAGCTATGGGTTGAAAAGTCAACATTAACTTGACGACCTCCTTCAATTCGCTTACTCAGCGGGCTGGTTTTAACAGCCAGGGTGTAAGCTCCAGTGATCGAGCGTCAAGCTCGATATAGCTGCCTGAGTGTGTTATCTCTAGTTCTGGATAGGTATAGGCGTAATGACTCACGACGTTCCAGCCTGCATTCATTTCCAAACGACTTGATTGCTGTTCACCCTCGCTGCAAAGCAAGATACTTTGGGTACTAAACACCCTTTCAAGATAAGAATAGTTAACGTCATCCTTGTAGCCTTGCTCGAGCAGTCCTACTTCTACACCGTTTTGTAACATCTGAATGCTGCTGATAGCTGCTAATTCTGTAGACGGGGCAAGCGTTTTCGGCTCATCACCATAATAAGAACAACTGTTCGAGGCTATTTCTGTACGCCAAGAGATACCAGCGGGTAGCTCATCTGGCAACGTTACACGGAAGGAACCATCTGCATGTATACGACCTTCTGCTATCGCCACTTCGCCCGTTGTCGTGGGAGCGTTCACACGACGCACAACAGCCTCGCCTAAAGCATAGCCATCTACATGACCCTCGAGAACGCTAGCGTTCACTTCGTTAGGATCAGCAACAAAGTACCCATTCACACCCTCTTCATTCGTGCGTGTCGAGAGATTAAAGGTTTTATTGTCGGCGGTAAGGTTCAGTAAATTCCAACCTTTCTTAAGTTGCCCATTGGCCTTAAAGGTAAAGCCACCAAGTCTGCACTCGAGACTTGCTGTCGTGTCTTTATCTGCATAAAGCCTCAACATCCCTGAACCCCTGCTAGGCACGAGATGAGACTCATACTCGTCGGCCATCATCAACGCGGCACCACACTCTAAGGTCTCGGCTGAATCTGTCTGGAACAGCATCCCTTTGATGTGATGATGATCATCAAGAACATAGAGACCTTCAACAATACCTACCTGAATGCTTTCATCCGAAACTTGCAATTCATCGCAAATACCATCGTCGGTGTAACCCGCAGCCTCGAGCTGTTCTTGAAGAGGGAACAGTTGCTCACGTGTTAGGTCAGGCAAAGTCAATTCAAAACTACCATCTGCATTTATCGTGCCTTGAACTTCAAATGGAGAACCCAACCCTGCAACGATTTTGCTTGCCTTACCTGAATAATTTTGAACATTACCTTTTAAGAGAGCAGGATTGCTAACGATAGCAGGTGAAGGTTGCTGAGGTGTAGTCGTTTCCGTTTTTGTAGTAGGTTTAGTTTTTGGTTTGGGAGCTTGTTGTGTGCAAGCCGTTAACACTAAGAGCACCATAAAGATACCCAACCAACGCGAAATCATACATTGCTCCGAATTAACTTGGGAAGGAATTTATTCAATGTTGAAGATAGAGAACGTAACCCAAGACAATTTCCAGTGTAGAGTGCTATCTCTAACACAATTCTTACACCAGCGTCAAAATAGACGCGAATTATTTGACATTTTTAGTTTTGTTGTTGTTGAGACTTATCGCGAATGTTAACGCGAGATGTTGTCGTAAACGGCTCGAGACCCACCTATGTCTGTGTAATCCACCGCATTTCGCAAATGCGTTTGGAGCAGCGTTCTAGCTCTTACCCCGTCATGGGCGCGGACTGCTTCTAACATGGCTTGGTGTTCTGCGTGCATTTTGACAAAGCGGTTTTTGTCATCCGCGTGCCACTGTACTAAAAAAGGCGTGCAGAGTTTGACAAGTTCAACGATGAGTTGCTCGAGCAGTGGGTTTTGACTCGCATGAGCCAGCGCGTGATGGAAGCGTTCATTCTCGACAGTGGCAGTGGCTTCGGGGTCTTGCAGGGCGGCCTCGAGAGCGATTAAATCATCGCGTGTTCTAAGTTGTGCGGCAAGTTCGATAGCGCGAAGTTCTAAGAGCTCGCGCACTTCCCAAAGATTTTTTTCACTAAGATAATTTGGTGCAATTTTTCGCACCTTCATAAAGAGCAGTTCGACAGGTAGCAAAGCTACAAACGCACCCTTACCTTGAAACACTTCAATAATACCTAAGGTTTTAAGCTTTGATAAGGCCTCACGGATAACCGTCCGAGCTACACCAAAGTACTCAGAAAGTTCAGGTTCACTGGGCAGGCGGTCACCTGGCTTAAGCTGGCGTTCTGAGATCCATTCACCGAGCCGCTCAGCCACAATTTCACCAAGACTGACCCGGTCTAAGGGTTCCCTTTTACCTAACGACACACCTAAACTCCTCATCCTAGTACTAAATCATCACGTTTCACCCATAAAGCAGTCTAATTACAAATTTTTCAGCTCTGCATAAGACTATAGCCTTGATTGAGCTACACTTAATTCAAAACAGAACCAATTACAAAAACTGTAAGCTCTTTGCAGAACCTTCGGCTTCATTATCGTGCAAACGAGCTTGACGAAATTATAGCAAACATTCTATCATCAGGTTGTCAGACAAGTTAACTGTAGGCAATACGGGCGTTTTCAATGGTTATCAAGATGACTCGAGTCCTTGTAAGCCTAACTGTAGACAACTCTGGAGGAGGAAAGTCATGCAACGGTTTGTTTCCATTATTTTACTAGGTTTTCTCGTTCTAAGCAGTTTGGTTTCGGCCCAAGAAACTGTCAAAATTGGAGCTATCACGACGCTCACAGGTCGCTTGGCAGAATTTGGACGACAGCAGCAAGCAGGCTTTCAGGTTGCCCTTGATGAAATCAACGCTGCTGGCGGCATTAACGGCCAACAAGTCGAGATGCTTTTAGAAGATTCTGCGAGCGATGTCAACAAAGGTTTGGCTGCCGCAGAAAAACTCGTCAACGAGGGTGTGGGTGTTGTCATCAATGAATATTCATCCAGCATCGTCAAAGCCCAAGCCGAATACTTTACCCGCGAAAAAGTACCGAACCTCATCGTCTCAGCTTCGGATGTCAGCATTACCAATCCAGGCTCCGACTATGTTTTCCGTGTCAGTCCACCTACAATTGAGTATGCCAAAGTCCTTTTCGATATTTTCAAAGATAATGGTCTTACCACCGTAGCAATTTTAGCGGGAACGGGGGCGTTTGAAAAAAGCGTGCAGGACAGTGCGCTAGCTCGAGCTGAAGCCGACGGTGTACAAGTTGTTGGTAATCAAAACTACGATAAAGGTCTCACCGATTTTCGTCCCATCTTAAACGGCTTTAAGGCAGCCAACCCTGACGCTGTCTTGCTCATTGGTTATCAAGAAGACTCTGTGGCTGTGATGCGCCAAGCACAAGAAATTGGTCTTAATCCCAAAATCTTTGCAGGTGGTGCTGCTGGTTTTGCGTTGCCTGCCTTTATTGAAGGTGCGGGGCCCGCTTCGGAATATCTCGTGACGGCAACCGCTTGGGTGTCTTCCATTAACCGCGAAGGTGCTACCGAACTCCGCGACACACTCTCTGCGGCTCTTGGTGGCGACGAACCCACCTATCACGCTGCTCAGGCTTATGCCACGATGCTCGTTGCCATTGACGCAATCACACGTGCTGGCACAGCCACAGACCGCGAAGCAATTCGCGCAGCTCTGTTAGAAACAAATCTCGAGACCCCTTATGACACCATCACCTTTGAAGAGTTTGATGGCTTCAAAAATCAGAACCCTGTCCCGATGGTCGCCGAACAAGTCCAAGAGGTAGACGGTGCCCTCACCTTCGTACCCATTTATCCAAAAGACTACGGCTTCGAGGGTCAGCTCATCTTCCCCACCCCCGCTTGGGAAGAAAGATAAAAACAGGAAGATAGGAGGAAGGAGGTAGCACAGATTTTCTTCTTACTCCTTCCTCCCTTCCTGAACTGCTGAGACCCTGAGCTGCTAAAGCACCAAACGGAGAACCCACATGTTATTTGCCTCGCAAGGATTACAAGGACTTATTGACGGACTGCTCACTGGTGGCGTATACGCTATGATTGGTGCAGGGTTATCACTGATATTTGGTGTGATGCGTGTGGTGAACTTTGGTCACGGAGATTTTGTGATTCTTGGCATGTACGCTGCCTTTGCAAGCACCACGTATCTTAAACTCGATCCCTATCTTAGCCTCATTGTCGTGTTGCCCCTCGCATTTATTTTTGGTTTTTTAGTACACCGCTTAATACTCTCGAGACTTCTCAACGCCAACGACCAAACTACAAAACTTGCCACACTCGGTCTCGGGCTTATTGCTACGAATCTTATTTTGCTGCGTTTTGGTACTGAACCCAAAACGGTCTTCACAAGCTACGCCACACGCGCTTGGGTGATTGACCTTGGCTCTTTAGAACTGCGTGTGAGTGTCGTGCGTTTTCTAGCTGTGCTGATTACTGGCGTGATTATTTTAGGACTGAACTGGATGCTCTACCGCACTGAACTTGGCTGCGCCATTCGCGCGACAGCACAAAACCGCATGGGTGCTGAACTGCAAGGTGTAAACACAAAACGCATTTACGCGATTGTTTATGGACTTGGTGTCCTACTCGCGGCGGCGGCTGGCACCTTGCTTTTACCCCTTCTCTCCGCGACACCTACGCTCGGCTCGACCTTTACAAACAAGGCGTTTATCGTCACGATTTTAGGTGGTCTAGGGAGTTTACCTGGTGCCATTGGTGGCGGGCTTTTGCTCGGTGTGGTTGAAAGTTTGGGCTCGAGCCTCTTCCCCCTCATCAATAATCACTTTGGTGCAAATTACCGTGATGCCTACGGACTCATTATTTTCCTCCTTGTTTTACTCTTGCGCCCGAACGGGCTTTTTGGTCGGACGGTGAAACGTGTTTAGAAAGCAAGTTCTTCGTGGTTCGTTCTTCGTCTTTTGTGGCTGTGAACGAACCACGAACAACGAACCACGAACAACTAAAGGTTCCCATCATGGCTAAAACAACGACACTCAAAACACCAAGCTCGAGCAGCCTTCAGTGGTCACCGTATCTCACACTCTTTTTAGTTATTGCTGCGCTCGCGCTTTATCCGTTCGTGTTTGGGCAATATATGAATCTTGGCATTTCTATTTTGCTCTTTGCAGGCTTTGCACTTGCTTGGGATATTTTAGGCGGTTGGACTGGACAAAATAGTTTAGGAAACGCCGTGTTTGTTGGCATTGGTGCTTATTCTGTGGCGATTCTCGCTAGCCTTGGTATTGCACCTTGGTGGGGAATGCTCGTCGGCATTGCGCTCTCAGCCCTCATGGCTTGGGGTTGGGGTACGATGACGTTTCGTCTACGCGGCTCGTACTTTACACTCTCGACGATTGCCATCGCAGAAATCGTGCGGCTTATTGCTCTCAACGAAGATTGGCTCACGCACGGTGCTGAAGGCATCAACCTCCGCGAACTACCCACACTTTTTGGTTTTGACCTTTTTGAACGCCGCGTCGAGTTTTATCTCGTCTTACTTTTTGTCGCTGGACTTTTGATTTTTACGCATTGGCTTAAACGCTCGAAACTTGGCTACTACTTCCGCGCCGTGCGCGAAGACGAAGACGGGGCTATGGCTCTCGGCATCAATCCAACAAGGGCAAAAATTGTCGCGTTTATTTTAGTCGGTGCGTTCACTGCCATGGGTGGCAGTTTATGGCTTATTTTCTTAGGGCGTGTTGATCCAGATACAGTATTGACTGTGCCTGTCTCCATTCAAATCGCACTCTTGGCTATCATCGGTGGGCGCGGCACGATTTATGGGCCGCTTGTTGGTGCCTTTTTGATTGGCGTGCCGAGCGAGGTTTTTCGCAGTCAACTGCGCGAAGCAAATTTGCTCGTCTACGGCATCCTGATTGTCATTGTGATTGTGTACTTACCTAAGGGCATTGTAGGTACACTCGAAAACTACTTCTACCGCCGCAATCACCCGCTCGAGAAAGGACGCTGATGCATTTATGGACACAGCAATGAGCACAGTCATCCTCGAGGCTAAAAATATCAACGTACAATTTGGCGGTGTAAAAGCCGTTCACAATGTCAGCTTGCAACTTAAACCTGGCGAAATTCTAGGACTCATCGGCCCAAACGGTGCTGGTAAAACCACGCTGTTTAATGCGCTCACGTGTTTTGTCAAAAAGACAGGCAACGTCACACTTAATGGGAAAGATATCAGCAACGTGCGCCCCTATGAGTTGCCGCGTTTAGGTGTTGCCAGGACCTTTCAAGTCGAGCGTCCCTTTGAAGATTTAACTGTTCTCGAGAATATAATGATCTCGAGTTTTCTTAACCGCACCAAAGCTAGCGAAGCAAAAGCGCAAGCCCTAGATGCCCTCGAGCGCGTCGGACTGCTAGACCGCGCTGGGCAAAAATGTTCAGAGTTAAACCTCGCGCGGCGCAGACGTTTAGAAATTGGCAAGGCACTCGCGCTCGAGCCTAAAGTTCTTTTTCTCGACGAAGTGATTGCAGGTCTCAATCCACCCGCCCAAGCCGAGATGATTAGCTTCGTGCGCTCACTGGCAGATTCGGGCATCGGCATCGTGATGGTCGAGCACATCATGCGCGTCATCATGACGCTTTCTGACAGAGTCATCTGCATGGCTTTTGGTGAAAAAATTGCGGAAGGCACCCCGAATGAAGTAGCCAAGAATGCAGCCGTACTCGACGCATATTTGGGAGGCACGGATGACATCTAAAAACAGAAGGAATGGAGAATGGGGAATGAGAAGAAGCCAAAACCCCATCCCTCATTCCCTTTTTAACCGAGGTGTTCACTAATGTCTGCTCCTATCCTAACAGTCAGCAACCTCGATGTCGCCTACGGTGACGTGCAAGTTGTCTTTAACATGAACATGTATATCAACAATCAAGAACTTGTTGGTTTAGTGGGTGGTAACGGCAGCGGGAAAAGTACGATTTTACGTGTCGTATCGGGAATGCTCAGACCCAAAAACGGTAGCATTAAACTCGAGCAAAAGGAAATCGGCGGTGTTACCCCACATGAGCTGACTGACCTTGGCGTGGCACACGTGCCCATGGGTCGGCAGCTTTTTCCTGCGATGACGGTGGAAGAAAATCTCGATATGGGTGCTTACCTTAAACGCACCAAGCCACGTAAAACTGAAAACTTAGAAAAGGTCTATAACTTTTTCCCACGCCTGCGTGAAAAGCGCAAACTTTACGCGGGCTCACTCTCGGGTGGTGAACAACAAATGATTGCCATTGGTCGCGCCCTCATGAGTGAACCCAAACTGTTACTGATGGACGAACCAAGTTTAGGTCTTGCACCCAAAGTCGTAAAAGAAGTCATGGAAGTGATTGCTAGTTTGCGCAAACTCAGCCTCACCGTTTTGCTCGTCGAGCAAAACGTGCGCCAAGTGCTGAAAGTCACGGACAGAGCCTATGTTTTGGAGCACGGCAAACTCGTCGTAGATGGAGATAGTAAGGGCCTGCTCGAGAACCCTGAAGTCAAACGCGCTTACCTCGGCATCTAGCAATTTAGGAAAGGGGAATATGGAATGCAGAATGTAGAAGATAACAAACTTCTCCCTTCTGCATTCCATATTCTCCCTTCTTTGTTTATTGGAGAAATAATGTTCGCTGATTTTCAAACTGTTCGTGTCGAGGTAGAGCCTGGCATCACCATCAACGCGGTTAAAGGTGGCAGTGGGCCACCGCTTTTGCTGTTACACGGTTATCCACAAACCCACACCATTTGGCACAAGATTGCACCGCAACTAGCCGAGCGGTTTACCGTCGTCGCCAGTGATTTGCGTGGTTATGGAGACTCGAGTAAACCCAAAGGACTCAGTGACCATAGCAACTACAGCAAACGTGTCATGGCGCAAGACCAAGTAACGCTCATGCAACAGCTTGGCTTTGAAAAGTTTTATCTCGCTGGTCACGACAGAGGCGCAAGAGTGTCACACCGTTTAGCCGCAGACCACAGCGAGCGCGTGCTAAAACTTGCACTGCTCGACATTTCACCCACACTGACGATGTACACCCAAACCTCGGAGGTCTTTGCAAGAGCCTACTGGCACTGGTTTTTTCTTATTCAAAACCCACCACTGCCTGAAACACTGATTAGCGCAAACCCTGAACTTTATTTGCGCTCGAGGATGTCCAGGGGTGACATTGGCCTGACACCTTTCACAAATGAAGCATGGCGTGAATACGTGCGCTGTTTTGATACAAACGCCATCCATGGCAGCTGCGAAGATTACCGCGCCGCAGCTACCATGGATTTAACACATGACCGCAAAGATAGAACAAACGGAAAAAAATTAGAGCAACCCGTCTTGCTTTTATGGGGTGCAAAAGGTGCCATCGAAACATGCTTTCATCCCATTCAAGATTGGCAAGAGGTCGCTCACGACGTGCAAGGACATTCGTTACCGTGTGGACATTATTTACCAGAAGAAAAACCCGAAGCTGTGCTCGAAGCGTTCTTAGAATTTTTTGGAGGTTAAAAAGCAGAAAGGGAGAGGGGGAGAAGGGGAGAAAGAACAGAGTCTCTCTTTTTTGTTGAGAGCTGACAGCTATTTTACGAATAACGAACAACGAATAACTTACTATTTCTGGAGGACACAACATGAAAACCTTAAACATCGCCTGCATTCCTGGCGACGGCATTGGTCCTGAAGTGATGAAAAGTAGCATGGAAGTCTTAAATGCCTTAGCAGACGCACACGGCGGGCTTAAATTCAACTTCACCGAGTTTCCCTGGAGCTGTCAGTATTATTTGCGGCACGGACACATGATGCCAGGGGACGGACTCAAGCAACTCAAAGCTTTTGACGCAATTTTTTTAGGTGCGGTTGGTTTTCCAACTGTCCCCGACCATGTGTCACTTTGGGGTCTCCTCGTGCCAATTCGGCGTGGCTTTGACCAATATGTATGTTTGCGTCCCGTCAAACTATTGCCTGGTGTGAAGAGTCCGCTCGTGCTTAAAGAAGCTACGACGATTGATTACTACGTCGTGCGTGAAAATACCGAAGGTGAATACAGCACCATGGGTGGACGCATTTATCAAAATACACCTCACGAAGTCGTGAATCAAATTTCTGTATTTACGCGGCGCGGCTGCGAGCGCATCATGCGCTACGCCTTCGAGCTTGCACGCACGAAAGGTAAAAATCTCGTCACCAGTGCCACCAAGTCCAACGGCATTATCCACTCGATGCCTTTTTGGGATGAAGTTTTTGAAGAAGTGGCAAAGGACTATTCTGATATTCAAAACGAAAAAATGCACGTGGACGCACTCGCTGCAAAGTTTGTCCTTACACCAGAAAAGTTTGGCGTGGTCGTGGGCAGCAATCTCTTTGGTGATATTCTCACTGACCTTGGTGCAGCAACTGTTGGCTCAATTGGCATTGGTGCAAGTGCCAATATCAACCCTGAACGTGTCTATCCATCTTGCTTTGAGCCCGTCCACGGTAGCGCACCCGATATTGTGGGTAAAGGTGTCGCTAATCCACTTGGCCAAGTCTGGAGCGGTGCGATGATGCTCGAGCACTTAGGCTTTAAGGAAGAAGCAGGGAGGCTCGAGTCTGCCATGAATAAGGTGTTAACGAGTGGTGCGCGTACCCCAGACCTAGGTGGGAAAGCAAGTACTACAGATGTGACAAAAGCGTTGGTTGAAGCAGTGAAATAAGGGGGACGGGGTGCAAGAAAATCAAATCAAACCCTGTACCCCGTCCCCGCAGCCTGTTAAACTCTCTCTATGGACAAACCCTACTGGCTACGCGGTATACGTGGTGCAACAACAGTTGAACGTGATGAACCCGAACTTATTTTAGAAGCAACGAATGAGTTATTAGAAGAGATGCTTCGCGCCAATAACATCCATGACTTTGAACCGATTGCTGCTATTTTCTTTACAACCACACCCGATTTGTGCAGCACCTTCCCTGCCGAAGCCGCTCGGCAACTCGGCATGACGATGGTGCCACTGATTTGTAATCAGGAAATTCCTGTGCCAAATCGTTTAGGCAAAGCCGTGCGCGTAATGTTACAACTTAACACGCAAAAGTCACAAGCAGAGATGAAACATATCTACTTACGTGAGGCAAAAAGTTTACGCCCTGATTTAGCGAGTGCTCAGTGAAGCTCTTTACACATATCGTAAACCCAATCTTTGACCCCATCATATACACCGCCAACATATAGGCTCGAGCACCTCACGTAGCCTCTTCGCAAATAAAGACGTTCAGCGTTGACGTTAAACTCTGGATTTACCGAAAGACTAATACTCTTATAGCCTGCGGCTTTTGCTTTTTCTTCACAGTAATCAAGTAGTCTAGCAGCAACACCTTGATTGCGAGAAGATGGAAGAACAAATAAATCGAAGATATCTGGCATATGAAGCTTGCCTTGCCAGTTCAAGTTGACCCAAGCAACTGGAACGTCGGTATGGGCTATATACCAGTCAATCGTGTTTTTAGCATTGGTTGTAATTCTCTGCTCGACATGGGACAGCGAAAACCCAGGTTTTAGGTTCGCAAGTAAGGCATTACTAAATTTAGCGAACGAAGAAACTGTAACGTTAGGCATGTGCATCAATGGGTCAATCTCGAAGGGGGCTTCATTGCTCGAGACTTTTCCACTCCCTCACCGGAATCAACTCTCCCCCATCCACCGTCACGAGCTTGACACGATGGCCGCGTGTTGCGGTGACTTCTAAAATAGCTTGGTCAAACGATTTAGAACCAACGAGGGTTTTACGAACAAAATAGCCACCGGGTGCTATACTCATCTCACTCGATTTAGAAATACGGACACTGATAATTTCGCCGTTTTTTGTGGTCCGGACCTTGGCAAGCAGGAAGTTGCCATCATCTTTGAAGTTTGGATTTTGGCGTGCGAAAAACATACCCTTAGAGTCTATCCTAAAACTGTATAGATTTGTTTTATCAAAAGGTGTAATTTGGGGTTAGGATAGATTATTCGTATATGCTCTCAATCTGTCCAATCTAATAGCCTCCTCACTTAGTTCACGCTCGGTTCATTAAAAATACCCTTAGTATAATGCGTAAGAAATGTAATGCGTAAGAACATAAAACTTGAGGAGACTATATGGCGTTACAGACTAACCATGAGCACAATACTTTTAACCACGAGCACAGTACCTTGAACTTGAAAAAGTGGCGCAATGTGCTGGTGCTTGTACTTCTTAGCTTTGTTCTAGCCGCATGTGCTGACAATGAGACACCAACCTCTCAACCTCCCGAGTCCACCCCCACACCCGATACACCTGCCACAACAAGTAATATCACGCTAAGTGACATTGCCTTGAAAGACGGTGCAACCCTTACGTCTGAACTGCTAAAAATTGAGGGTAGTATCGCAGACGAAAGTACCGTCTCACTGAGTTACAGTCTCAATGGTGCACCCGCAGTAGATGTCTCGAGTTCTCTCGTAAATCAAGCCTTTAGTTTTGATATTGACTTAGGCGAGCCTGGCGAAAAAGCCCTCGAGCTTCGCAGTGTCAACGGCAAAGGTGAGAGCTCGAGTCTCGCTCTCAGTTTTACCTACACGCTCACTAACCCCACCATCATCCTGACAGAGCCAGCCTCTGGTACCTTTATCACTGAACCTCTCATCACCGTAAAAGGCACCGCGAGTGATGACCAAGGCATCTCGACCTTGCGCTACAAACTAAATGGTGGCGAAATCGTAGATGTCTCGAGCAGTCTGCAAGAAGGTGCATTTAGTTTTGACGTGAACCTCGAGAAGACAGGTGAGCAAATCCTCGAGCTTACCGCCACCGATACCGAAGGCAATACAGGCACCGTCAACCTTACGGTTGTCTATGCCACTAACGGCATCGCGGGTACAGTGTACGACAATCTTAATGGCGACGGTATTCAAACCGCGAACGAACTTGGTCTACCCGACTGGACTGTCTATCTAGATAAAAACAACAATGGCAAATTTGACGAAGGCGAACCCTCCACACAAACGGATGAAAGCGGCACTTACGTTTTTCCCAATCTAAGCCCTGGCGACTATACGGTACGTCAGGTCTTGCCCTTTGGCTGGCGCAACACGGCAGGTGGTACCGAACTGAGCGCACTCGCTCAAAACATTGCAGCCATGCGCGAGTATGCCAATCGTACGTTCCATGATGCGAGCAAGGGGGCCAAAATTGTCGGTGGTGTCGACACTGACATCAATCAGTTCCCTTTTATGGTTGCTATTGGCGTAGCCACCTCGACAGAGTTTTTCCAGTCCTGTGGTGGCTCACTTGTTAGCGACTCGTGGGTGCTGACTGCTGCACACTGCTCGGTAGACGAAGACGGCGCAGCATTAAATCCTATCCCAGAACCCGGCCAAAATTTAGCTGTCTTTGTTGGCAGCGATACACTAAGCGAGGTTGAGCGTGTCATGCCTGTGTCACGCATCTTAGTACACCCGAGCTATAAAAATGCTGTTGAGACAGGCTATGATTTTGCCTTGTGGGAACTCGCCGAACCTCTCGAGTTAGAAGATATTTACACAGTCGAAATGCTAACACCTGATTTGGAGCATCTCGCTGTAGATAACGTGCTAGCAACAGCTACAGGTTGGGGGACGCTTGCCTCAGGTGGCCCAAGTCCTGATAAGCTCCAAGTCGTCCACACGCCTCTTTACAATTCTGAGCAATGCCTTGCTGCAACCCAAAAGTTTTCTATCCTTGAAAATTTTGACACCCAAATTTGTGCAGGTGTACCTGAAGGTGGTATTGACGCTTGCCAAGGTGACAGTGGCGGTCCACTCCTCGTGCGCGACGCACTAGGTAGCAAATGGTATCACGTTGGTGCCACGAGTCATGGTGTAGGTTGTGCTAATCCTGGTCTACCTGGCATTTATGCCCGCACTTCCGTGTTATCCGATTGGGCCATTGCCGCAGCGACACTTTCTTCACGAAGTTATAACGTCGGTGTACTCAAAAATGCATTTTTTACCAATATTAGCTTTGGCAACGAAATGACGACCCGCCCTTACGAAGCTCCCATCGAACCGCGTTGGCAAGCTACAAACCTTACCCCAGACCCACAAAATCCTGAAGCAGATGCACCCCTCACCTTTAGCTGGAACATTATTGACGAAGGCTCGAGTACCTTCGAGTGTACCTTCGACGCTGACGGTGAGGGCACTGCGGCAACCAGTACCTCTGTTCCTTGCGCCGAAGGTAACAACAGCACGAGTTTTTCTGGCTATCCACAAAACCTGTATCTCCCTACACTTACTGTAAGCAAAAATGGAGTTGCACAAAGTAGAGAAGCCCTAGTTGAGTCAGGTAATCCATTGCTCTCTGAGCTCGAGGGTGAACTTACGAGTAATGATCCCATAGACCCAAACTATCCTGACACACGTTACTACATTGATTACTACAAGGTCACAGGTTTAACCCTTGCAGAACTTGCGCTGATTAGTGTTGAGGTTGCCCTAAATGACGAAGGTCTACCCATGTTTACACCTTACTTAGCTCTTTACAACGAAGCTGAACTCACCCCTGAAGGTGGCCCCGAAATAGGCGGCGGTTTACCCCTTGTTTTGAGAGCCGAGACCAACAGTTACATCATTGGTATTACAACCTTTGGCGAAGAAGAAGTTGGGAAGTACACTGTACAACTTAAAGGCAATGCGGGTACGCTCGAGCCTTTTAGTTTCTAGTTTTTTCGTTACTCCTTCCCACCTTTGGGAAGGAGTAACCTAACAGTATGCTCCCGCACATCCTTGTACTATTTCTTTTTTGCTGTATCACGACTTATAGCTTTGCCGACTGTGAACAACATAACCATTTAACTCACTATGACACCGCAACAATGACCTGTCCTTTTGAACTTAGCTTACCCGAATCACTTTCAATCCTTAGTCACAATCTTACCGAAACAAGCAATACCTACCGCATTCTAAAACCTGAAGATCAACGCGCCTTACTGGCAAGTGTCCGTGAGCAACTTCTCGCTCAGGGCTGGACACGCGCGCCCACTCAACCAGCGCGCAACACTCGAGGCTCGAGCCAAATGATCTATCAATGCAAAACCTTTGGGCAACATTTGCAAGTTTCATTTTCTGCTGTTGGCAAAAGCAACATTTATACACTTTCACTAAAACACCTTGAATAATCCCTTTCCCCAAATTTTACGCCTTCTGCTTTCTCTAACTCAGCTGGCTCGAGCTTTAGATGGCAGCATTATTTGAACAATTCTTACCATCAGGTTACACGTAAGCTATGTCTACGTGCCAGCCTTGAACTGGTTACACGAAGCCGCCACGTATCAAATGAGCGACCATAGCCTCACCCTAAGCGCAGGCGCAAAAACCTACTGGTCTGTTGACCCAAACGGAGACGTTAGTTTTAGCAACGCTCCCGCTCTTCTTTTTGAGGCAAAGCAAGATTTCGTCCTCAGTGCCACAGTGGCCGTTGATTTTAGCGATACCTATGATGCGGGCGTGCTGTGTTGTTATTAACACGCGACGAATTGGGCTAAGCTTAGTCTCGAGCGTTCCCCCAAGGTAGCCCCACCCTCGTGTCTGTTGTCACCAAAGGCACCTCAGATGATTGCAACTCGGTAGCCATCACCGAAAACAGCATTTACTTACGCCTCGCTAAACTCGGGAGGGCGTGTGCTTTTCACTCCTCGAGCAACGCCGAATTCTGGCACCTGGTACGCTACTTTGCCCTCGAGGACGCACCCCTGCAAGCAGGCTTCTTAGCTCAATCGCCAGTGGGGCAGGGCTGTAAAGTTACGTTTTCAGAGATTGCGTTTGCTTATACAACACTCACGGATATTCGCTCGGGAGAGTGCTGAGTTCGAGGTTAAGCCTCTGCCCTCTGCTGCTAAGTCAGCATTCTTTGATTTAAGCCCACAAAAACCGTTTCACTTTCCTCGGTTTTCTTTTCTTTTTCTTCAGGTACTGTTTTAGACGTCTGGCGCAGACTGCGCTTTAGCTCGAGAGCCATCGCCACTTGGTGCGCAGTTATTCTGCGGCGCACTTGCCCCGAGACTTGTGAACGCAACTTGGCACGACGTTCGGGGAGTTGAATCGCAGAGAGTGCAGCTTTTTCAGTAATAGCGAGAGCTAAAAAGTAATCTTCACCACGCTTACCGCTGCGGATAATCTCGAGGTTGACTTCGGGGATTTTGTCCAGAAGTTTAGGTATGACCTTAAACACTTGCTTTTTGTCACCCCAGAGATGGAGCAAAGCGATGTCGGCGGTGCGGCGGCCTTTGTCTATCGTCATGGCCACGCAAAACTGTCCGCAGGCGGCATGAAGTAGAGCAATCACTTTTGCTTCTAGGGGGTTCACTGGTCTTTCAGGTTCATTTTTCGACGGAAGCATGTTGAGGTATCCTATCATTTAGGTCTAGCACACAGAGCGTAATCATCACGGAGCTCGAGAGGTCTTAACTTCAGACTTCTGCCTAATTCTTTTCACTCTCAAGCGTGACCTTCGTGCTCTGCATCATGAGCATCTCATCAATAGCCTCATTATCGAGTTCCTGGTAAGAATCGAGGTCAATGGTTTCTACAATGGCCCCGAAAGGCAGGGAGCGACTGAGATTTCGGGCAATAACCTCAGGTACATCTAAGGTCATGAGGAGCCCAAAAGCCTCAGTTCTAAAGTTGCTAACTTGCCAATCCTTGAGACAGTAAAAGGCTTGGGGCCAGTAACAACGGTACAGGGTAAGTTGAGTGCTCATTTGGCTCCTCAGGCTTTCTGTTCTGGACACGCACACGCTAGGCGTGCTGCTTCTGTCTCTTACAGTACGAAACGAGACCTAACAGAATTCTTACAAGTCCTGCCACTTTTGCCATGCAGCAAAAGGATGAGAAGTAATCCACATTCTGTTCTAGTCATCATTCTTCTAAGGCATCACGCGCTATAATAATAAGGAATATCACCTTAGCGACGTGCAGCTTCAATCTAGCAAGGAAACTTTAGAGAAAACCGCTCTAGCGTCGCTCGCTACTTCTAAGGTTTTTGGTTTTAATGCCTTCACCTAAAGCCTGAAGGCAAGAAAGGAGCAAACGATGGATGTCAAGGTCGTGTTAAGTTCGGACGAGATCATACGAGGTCTCAAACACTATAGGCGCATTGCTAAGCAAGACCTACTACGCGCAATGGAAGCTTCTCACCCCGATGTTTTCCGAACCCACGCCGAAACGAGACGAAATGTCTACGCGCAACTTACAGAACTCGCTGAAAAACTCAGTCCATCTGATGTTGCCAAACAAGCCCTTAACTATTACCAAGAACTCCCCTTCGTTACAGGCACCGCCGACGAAGAACACGTAGATATTAAGGCGCGAGAAAACGCTCTCGAGAATTTCTTCCTCATGATTGGGCTCGAGCCCAAAATCCGCCGGGAAGTTCGCAGCCAGCGTCCCTCACTCAGCAGTTAAGTACATAGAGCAGTTAAATAATAGAGCAGTTAAGTACATAGAGCAGTTAAAGCGTCGTTACTTTTTACCTCTTGAAATTTCAGTGCGCCTTCGGGCGCACTTTTTTGTTGGGGCAAAGTGCTGGATAAAAGTGCTGGGGTATGTTTCCCGAACTCCGTACCCCACACCCTGCACCCTTGTAAACTACAGCTCATGACGTTACAAGAACTCGAACAACTCACATTGTCCAACCCCAAACCCGAAGGACTCGAGGATTTAAGCCCAAATCTCGTTTTTGGTGAGGGCAATCCCGACGCACAACTCATGATTATTGGTGAAGCTCCTGGCGAAGACGAAGACCTTTCAGGCCGCCCCTTTGTCGGGCGTGCTGGGCAACTTTTGGATAAAATTTTTGAAAGCGTTTCCATGAATCGTGACGACGTGTATATCACGAACATTGTAAAATACCGTCCACCCAATAACCGCAATCCCACACCGCAAGAAACCCAAGTGAGTGAGCCACTCTTGCTCGAGCAAATCAAACTCATCCGTCCGCAAGTCATCGCCACACTCGGCAATGTACCAACACAGTATTTTCTAAATACGAAAGACGGCATCACCAAAACCCACGGCAAGTGGGCCGAGTGGCAAAGTGTAAAAGTTTTTCCGCTCTATCATCCCGCCTATTTGTTACGCAACCCCAGCCGCGAGCGGGGCAGCCCCAAGTGGCAAATGTGGGAAGATATGAAAGAGCTTAAGAAAGTGTTAGGTGAACTTGGTCCTAAACCCACAGGGAAACTGGTGATTGATAAAACGGAGCAGTCAGGTCTCTTCTGATGATTGACCGCTACAGCACCCCCGAAATGAAACGCCTCTGGAGCGAGGCGTATAAATACCGCACGTGGCTCGAGCTAGAACTTGCTGCCACGGAAGCTTGGGAGATCCTCGGTGAAGTACCCACTAACACGACGCATAACATCCGTGAACGCCTGAAAGATCAAGAACTTGACGAGGCATTTGCAAACCGCGTCGCAGAAATTGAAGCCGTTACCAAACACGATATTGTTGCTTTCACAAGAGCCCTGACCGAACGAATTGGTGATGACGCAAAGTATATTCATCTTGGTTTGACGAGTACAGACGTTGTTGACTCTGCACAAAATCTTATTTTGCGAGAAGCCCTTGACTTAATCCTTGCTGATGTGACACAGCTTCAAGAGGTAGTGAAAGAAAAAGCCGTCACCTACAAACACACACCTTGTATCGGACGTACGCACGGTATTCACGCCGAACCCATGACCTTTGGCTTAAAGTTCTTAAATTTTTATACTGCACTTTTACGTGATGAAGAACGATTGAAGAAAGCTCGAGTCACCATCAACGCTTTAATGCTCTCAGGCTCCGTCGGCACTTACGCACACGTACCACCTGAGATTGAAAAGCGAGTTGCAGACAAATTAAACATGACTGTTGACCCTGTAACGAATCAAACCGTTGCCAGAGACCGCCACGCCGAACTTCTCAGCGCACTCGCTATCTTAGGTACGACTTTAGAAAGAATTGCACTCGAGATTCGCCACCTACAACGCTCTGAAGTACGCGAAGCTCAAGAAGGCTTTAGCAAAGGACAAACCGGCTCTTCGTCCATGCCCCACAAGAAAAATCCAATTGCCACTGAGAATATTACAGGTATTGCCAGACTGCTTAGAAGCAATTTACAAGCAGGGCTCGAGAACATCGCGTTGTGGCACGAGCGCGATATCAGCCACTCCTCAACCGAGCGCGTGATTTTGCCTGACACGACGACGCTAGCAAGTTACGCCACACGTCGTTTAACACACGTGGTGCAAAACCTCATGGTTTATCCAGAAAATATGCAGAAAAACTTAGAAAGTTTGCACGGACTAATTTATTCACAGCGTGTCTTACATAAACTGATTGACAAAGGCATGATGCGCGAAACCGCTTATGAAGTTGTACAACGCAACAGCTTAATGTCTTGGGAAACGGGTACACATCTTAAAACGCTGCTCGAGCAAGACACAGAGCAGTCGCTAACACCTGAGGAATTAAACAAAGCCTTTCAACCTGACTGGTACTTGCGCTTTGTAGACGAGATTTACTCGAGGTTTGAGTTATAATGGAGGACAATCGTGCAGCATAATGAATCACTTCGTACCAGTGACGGCTTGCAGCTTTACACACAGTCGTGGCTGCCTGATAGCCCCAAAGCCGTCGTGATTCTTTCGCATGGTTACGCCGAACACTCTTCTCGCTATCAGCACCTTGCAAATCACTTGGTTAGAAACGGTTTTGGAGTCTACGCTCTCGACCACCGAGGTCACGGGCGCAGCGAAGGCGAACGCGCCAACGTTAAAGTTTTTAACGAATACATCCATGACCTCAACACCTTTGTCAACAAGGTGCGTGAAAAACATCCTCATCTTAAACGCTTTTTGCTCGGTCACAGCATGGGTGGGGCCATCGCCGCGCAGCTCGTCCTCGAGCAACCCAATCAAGTCACTGGTTTACTCCTCAGTAGTCCCTACCTTATCAACGCGGTGGCCGTACCTGCACCATTACTGGCTGTGTCTGGTGTCGTCAGCAGAGTGCTACCAGGTTTACCTACCATCAAACTTAATTCAAAAGATATTTCCAGAGATGCAACCATCGTGACAGCTTATGACACCGACCCACTCAACTATCGCGGTGGCACGAAGGCACGCTTTGGCAAAGAACTCATGGGGGCAGGTAAGTACGTGCTTAGTCGTGCCTCTAGCATCAAACTGCCTTTACTGATTATGGCCGGCACAGGTGACAAAATCGCTTCGCCTGAAGGTAGCAAGCAACTCTTTAACCGTGTGGGCTCGAGTGACAAAACGCTAAAAACATATGACGGCTACTATCACGAAATCTTAAATGAGTTCGGGAAAGAAAAAGTTTACGAGGACATTCTGGTGTGGCTGCAAGTGCATCTCTAAAGTTTTTCGTCCACATATGACGCAGATTTTCACAGATAAGAACTGTTAAATCCGTTTGCGTCATTTGTGGTTAACGTCCAGCACAAAAACCTTACAAAGTCCCTTTTATCTTATGGAGATTATCTTTTAAACGTTGCGATGATGCTTGAAACTTTTGGCGTTCCCCCTCGGTCATAGGAACCTCCAAAACACCCTCAATGCCGTTGCGCCCGACGATACTTGGCAAACTGTTGGCGATACCAGAAACGCTGTATTGACCCGTAAGGGGCTCGAGACCGTGCATTGCCTGTTTTACTCCAAGTTGCCTGTTTACTCCAACAAAATCTTTAAGGGGCACACCACCAATATCTGCTGTACTTCACAACGCTATAGATTGCGATTATTTATTTTTGTACCTTTGTTGCCATGCGTAATTTCACAGTGCCTTTGGGATGAATTTTTTTCTTCATCACCTATTTGGGTTGTGTACTTTTTCCAGCAGGATTTTTTCTAGACGTGGTTTTTCTAGACGTGGTTTTTCTAGACGTGGTTTTTCTAGACGTGGTTTTTCTCACCTTAGCAGCTTCGATAGCTTCGCGGTGTTTTAGTGTTGCGTGCAAGACGTACTCGAGTCCTTTTTCCACCACGTTATTAAAGTTCCCGGTTGGAATAATCGGCACGTGTTCGCTCGCAGCACGATCGGCAATAAAATCGTGGATAATGCGAATCTCTTCAAAGTGCTCTAAATAACCTTCTTTATCACGGCGTTGATCGGTTTGTTTGTCTCGCAGCGCAAAATGGCGGCGGTGTACTGCTTCATCTGGTACAGTCAAAACTAGGTGAACTAAAATGGCCTCTGAAGGTTCGATCACAGGCAACAAACCCGGCAACAAGTGAACACCTTCAATCACAACTGGCATTGCTTCGCTAATATTACGTTTTACGACTGCCGTGAGTGCAGCCGCGAGCTGTTGTGACTGCGACTGATAGCCACGAATCACGCGCTTGCGCCGAGGTTTATCATCCTCACCGGGCAGAAGTTCGTTGCGCCAGACCAGGTAGCTCGAGGAATGCAATTCAGGACTGAGCTGCTTACTGATAAGTGAACGCAAGGCTTCGCGGATGGCATCGGAAGAAACCATACGGCGAATCCCGAGGCGGTAAGCAAGCTCCGTGGCCAGCGTGGATTTACCCACCCCAGGCGCGCCACCAATCAAAAGAATGACGGGTTTATCCGATTGACGCAAGGCTTTCATGAGTTCGTAGCGACGCGCCACGTTTTTGCCGGCGGTATTCCCGAGCATCGTTTGCACACGTTCACGCAAATTTTCCCTGGTGAGTTCGGTTAAACCCTGGTGCCACAAATCATCTTCAAATTCTTTGGAAAGGCTGTAGGCCATTTCAGGCTCGAGACCTACCGCCATAAGCGACTGCGCTAAAATCCCCCGCGAAAAAGGAAAGCTCTCCCCTGCTCCTTCCCGCACGAAAATATCTACCGGCTGTCCGCGCTGCGTCTCAAAAAGATTGCGCAGCTCGCGGCCAAAACTCGCTTCAATCGCAACTGCTGTAAGGTGAACGAGCTCGCGTTCACTGACAAGTTCATAGCCTTTGTTTCGCAATGTCTGCTCGACTTGCCCCGCGACACCCAGAGCTTCTTTGAAGGATAAACCAAGTTTCTCGAGTTGCACTGCTAAACTGCGCCTCGAGAACGCAATCGTTTTAGTCCCCTGTTGCAAGGCAATCGGTACGAAGGGCGGTGTCTGCACACGAAAACGGTCAGCAACTTTTTTGCCGATCTCTTTTTCAACAGCCTTAGCTAACCGCTCGACAAGGTGCTCGAGTTCTACTGTTTTATCACTGGACTGTTTTTTATCACTGAACTGTTTTTTATCACTGGATTGTTTATGGTGTTTATCTTGTTTGTAATACTTATCCAAATCTTTAGCTAAGCGAATGGCCACTTCAGTTGGCACACCTGCACCCTGCAAGGATTCAACCACAACCCCAACCGAAAAGTCGTAACTTTCTTTTTGGTACTTTACGCGCAGTTGCCGCTTCATAGGTTTACTGTAACAAAAAAGGGTGGGGGATAAAGGCAAAAATCCTAAACCCCAGACTCTGCACCTTGCACCCCCATTACCTCGAGCAAATTCTTGACGATGTTTCCCGTTAAGCCCCAAATTACCCGCTCGTGATAGGTGTAGAAATAAATAAGCCGACGATGACCTTGGAGGATGCGTTCTTCCACGCTTGGCTCGAGGCTTGCCAACTGTGACACATCCGCGGTAAAGACTTCTTCAACCTCAGCTTGGTTTAAGTTTAAGTCTGGTAGGTTTAAGCTTAGAGGGTTATCGAGCAGTGCCACCACAGGCGTAACCACGTACTTTGCTGGCGAAGGCACATCGTCGAGAAAACCCAAAATCATCTCTGGTGTAACCGTCACCCCAATTTCTTCAAAAGCCTCACGCCTGGCAGCTGCCTCGAGGCTTTCACCCGCGTCTACACGGCCACCAGGAAACGATATTTCCCCTGCGTGACTCGAGAGTTGCGCCGAGCGCACCGTAAACAAAAGCTCGAAGCCTGCTTCAGTTTTTAGAATGGGTACGAGAACCGCTGCGCTGCGAAACCCCGGCCACTCGAGCCTTCGCCGCTCACGCTGTAACATCGTTTGTTGAAGAAGATAGGGCTCGAGCATAAAGAAGCTTAACGCATATAGAATTTCAACAGGGAATTCCCCAGTGAATCAGTGAACCAGTGAACTAGAGGGCAAAACAAAATAGAGCGAGTCTAGCTCGCTCCACGAAGTTTTTGCAGTATGTTTCTTTTTTACAATGTGTTTCTTTTACTATCTTCAGCCTCTAGATTAGATGCTTTGCTTGAGGTCTTTGGCTGGGGTAAAACGCACTTTTTTCTTAGCAGGTACTTTGATAGTTGCGCCGGTTTGCGGGTTACGAGCTGTGCGGGCTTTATACTTACGTACGGTCAAACGGCCCAAACCTGTAAGGGCAACAGTGTTGCCTTTTTTGAGTTGTGTAACAACTTCAGCAATCATGGTCTCGAGAAATGCTTTACTATCTTTTTTCGAGTGACCTGTTTTTTTGCTGAGGGCTTCTGCAAGCTGCGTTTTGCTTAATGTTTTTGCGGCCATACTTCCTCCTTATTGGTTGTGGCTTTTGGTGCCTTCGCTAGTTTAACCCTACACCTAGTAAGAAAGTCAAGCGTTTGTTAGCGTTTTTTATGGGCTTTATGAACATGTAGTTTCAAAAGCGTGAGTGCTATCTAGCGAAAACTAGGGTCATCTTTTCCTCTTTTTCTATTTTCATCTATAGTAACAGAGCAAGAAGATTTGAACCATTAATGACATGATGTCGCAAAAGAGATTGGCCAAAATCCTGTGAACGTTACGCCTAAGCATCTATCCCAAAATCCAAATTATACCTTCGCAGGAGAACAATAGGGTAAATTTTTAGATAGACTCTACATGAAAAATACATCCTCAGATTTAAGAAAGTTCATAGCACGTTCACTAGGTAAAGCTGTTATAACTATAGCTGAGGTGGTAAAGGTGCTGTCTGCCCATAGACCTCTTGCGACATCATCGGATTGAGCAGTTCAAGCTGCTGCACTTTGCAGTATACTCCGAATTTTGCAAGCGGTTCAGCAAGCGGGATGGGCGCAGGTCGCTCAGTCCAAATACCCGTGCAGGGCAAGCACTAGAAATTGGCGAAACCTTTGCTCTTTAAGCTTAGTGACGAAGTTTTAGGTGATGTCGAGTATGCCAATCTTTATGGTGACTATAATTATCTGCTTAGTGGCTACTATGACTCACTCGATGCAGAGCTGTCTGGTCGTGACATTATCCCCACAACCCGTGACGCACTCGACGCTTACGTCGTACCCATTGCTATGGAAAAAGCCAAACACGAAGGGCTTTATATTCCCGAGTATGAAATCGTCACCGATAAATTTTTGGCTCCACCCATGATGGCGTACCCTGTCAATCCATTTTTCAGCAAGGGTGAATTGTTTGTAGATATGGCTGCGCTCGAGAAACGTCGCAACGCTGTTTCGATGACAGGAAAATATGCTGTACTCTGCCAACGCCTCAAAGGGGATTACCGCATTGACATGCTTCGCTGCATTATGGGGCAATGCCTCAACGCAGCCTACAAAGAATTTGCCGCCGAAGTGTTTAGAATTTTCAGAATCCCCCTCATGCGCGTCCGTGTGATTGTCGTCTCGAAAGAATATCAGCTCTCCGCGATTGAGCCATTACTTTACGAAGACCTAACCCTTAACGAAAAGAAACTTTTGAATGGACTGGGCTCATGGCAAAACTAGCAATCTTTACCGACAAAAACACGATTCGCTCTTCTGTAGAACTCACAGCACTGACGAATTTTCGCCTAGCTGCTTTTGAACTCGGTCATCAACTCGATTTTCTTTTCAAGAACGAACTCAAATATTTAGGCAACTACGATGGGATTTTTATTCGCGCCCTTACCGATCCACTGAATACAACCTACGTCGTGGCCCGCACCGCTGAACTTCGCGGGATGCGTGTGCTCGACCACTCGGATAGTATTCTCATTTGCTGTGACAAAGTCAATATGTACTCTCGCCTCATGGCGCACGATGTACCCATTCCAGAAACAAGGTTTCTGAATGATAACGAAGTTAACGAAGACAATGCCAAAGAACTGTTTGAAACGCTCGGTACACCGCTCGTTCTTAAAGCACCAAACAGCAGTTTTTCAGCGTATGTAGATAAAGCCACCACGCCCG
Organism: Trueperaceae bacterium; assembly: GCA_051649365.1. Lineage (GTDB taxonomy): Bacteria > Deinococcota > Deinococci > Deinococcales > Trueperaceae > CAVTAE01. The sequence goes on along the minus strand of JBOFGY010000014.1, from coordinate 9,573 downwards.
ACCAATTCGTAAAAATTGGTAAGAAATTTTTGCGCCGCGCTGACCGAATTGTGATTCAACAGTATATGCCCAGTGAATTTGATTGGCGCGTCATCACGCTTGATGGTAAAATCCTTGCCGTTGTTCGTTATGTTTTTGCTCAAGATAAGTGGAAAACTCAAGAGCGCAGTGATGAAGGTGAATGGGCTAGAGTCATCGGCATTCCACGCGAGGACATCAACCCCGACCTAGCAGACATTTCCCTCAACGCAGCGAACGCCATTGGCAAAAGTCTTTACGGGATTGATATTAAAGAGATTGATGGCGAGTTTTACGTGATTGAAGTGAATGATAACCCCACCATCGAAGCAGGCGGTGAAGACCAAACCAATCCCGAGATTTATCAGGAGATTATTCGCTATTTAGCAGGTTCGTGATGAGTTTATGGCGCGAGAAGTGATTGCGAAGGGCTCAAGTTTCAACTTCCGTAACGAGGCGACACTGCTTAGCTCTTGCTACGAGCGTGAGCTTTAATACGAAATTTTGAATTATAAAATTATGCTCTTCTGTTATGCCTGCCATAAGACGCAACACACCGTCAACATACTCGTGGCGTTCTTCATGTTTGTCCTCGAGTTTTAGATACGCTCCTTCAGAGATCAAAGCGGCGACTGTCATCAGTAGAGTTTAGCAGACATCACTTATTTTTTCTGCAACACCACCATAAACCGATGTCGCGCTTTCCCAAAGCGACTCACCTTTTCAAACTCTTTACGCTTGAGGGGTAAATGGAGTCCATCGGCCCGCTGAAACCCTTTAGGAATCCAAGGGTCATGTACATACAAATGCTCGTCGTCAAACCCTGTGACGACAACCCAGTGTGGCACTTTTTTATTGTACATGCGGTAACTGCTCACGAGAACGAGTGCTAACCCACCACCGCGAATAACGTCCATCACATCATCGGCTGTAAAGTTATGAATGTTGATTGTGCCACCTAACCGCTCAATCTCTTGTACGAACTTTTCGTGTGCGAGTCGGATGACTTCTTTTTTATCCTTAGCGCGCACTGAATCTACGAAAGGTATCGCTGTGTCTCTCGAGACTACTGTCACCTCGAAGCCACGCCTCAGTGCAGCCACAGCCAAGCCTTCAGCACTGCAACCACCATGACCTGACATCATAAAAATAGTGGTGGCTTCACGCCAGAGTTCGGTCTCGAGGGTTTGTGTCATCTTGACTTTGCTGCCCAAAAAACGCATCGCCATCATGAGCGAAGCAGGACCGCATGTAAAATCCAGCGTTTGAAAATAAAACGGAACCTCGAGAAGAACCGCGGGTTGCTTATCAAGACGTTTGCGCATTCTTAAAGCCGTGCTACCGTCTTCATAGTAATCGTTGGTACGTGCAATAAGTGTGTAACCTCTCGAGCGGTAAAGGTTGATGGCCGCATCATTATCTTCACGCACCTCGAGCCGCAAGGTAATACAGCCGCGCTCTTTGGCTGCAGCCTCACCATGGGTTAAGAGTTTGGCACCAACACCTTTGCCTCGCGCTTTCGGACTCACCACAATGGAATAAAGTCTCGCACTATGAAAACCCTGACGATAAAGCACCACCGCGTCACCTAACACTTGCCCTTTTTCTTCAATCAGCCAAATATCGGCTTTCGCTTTGGTTAAAAAATGCTTGAAGTTGCTTTTCTCGAGCCTGTCGCCTGGAAAAAGTTGCTCGAGTTCGAGTAAAACGTTCATATCGTCTAAGGTCGCACGGCGAATCGTTAAAGGGTAGTGGGCAGGACGCTCGAGGGTTTTCACCATACCTTAAGGCTACCAAATTACTTTGCCACACTCTACTTCTAGGAACAGTGCTGCTATTGACTAGCAAAATTCACAGGACACGACAAAAAACAGAGCGTTTCTCGGCACCTCGAGCTAAGCCCTACGTTCCTTCAAAACCGCTTACTGTTTCGGCAATACGACACGGAAGGTGCTACCCTTACCAAGTGCAGAGCGAACCGTCACCGTGCCTTTGTGAGCATCACAAATCAGCTTAACAAGATACAAGCCCAACCCTGTTCCCACAATGCGTTTTTCCTTCGCCTGGTCGGTGCGCTGATATTTTTGGAAGAGTGTTTTACATTGCTCCTCTGTCATGCCGTAGCCTTCATCGGTAATCTCGAGGGCGAACATGCCAGCGTCAGGCTCGAGCAGCGTCGCCGTGATGCGCGTTTTTTCAGGCGAATATTTAATCGCATTCGTCAATAGGTTGACCATCAAACGGCTCAGCAAATCAACATCGAGGTGTGCATCTAAAAAAGCTGGAGCTTTCACCGACACGACAATATTTTTCTGTGAAGCCTGCTGACTTATTGTGGCCACAGCGTAGCGCAAAAGCTCGGCGACATTAGCAGAGCGTATAAACAGTTCAAAACGTTCGTTCTCGAGCCGCACCACATCTAAAAACACATCGGTCATGCGCTTCATACGCTGGGATTCACTTTTAATAATATCTAAAAACTCTTTGTCTTCACCTTTTGCACTACTTAGCATGAGTTCAGCAAAGCCTTGAATACTTGTGAGGGGCGAGCGCAAATCGTGAACGACCATGCCAATCATTTCTTGGCGTTGGCGATCTAGCTCTTCAATTTTGCTGAGGTCACTGACGACACCTGCTACACCACGCACTTCACCATTATGTTCGACCACGCGCAACGTTAGCAAAACAGGACGCTCCGTCACGCGCTCCGTAAGACCAAGCTCGAGCTCTTCGCCACGCTCGACCATGAGCGCGTAGTCCCCTTGAAAGCGGTCTACCTCGAGCTTTAAGGCGTGCGGAATTCCCGCGAGCATATTTTTTTCGTCACCAAAAAGTCTGCGGGCAGCAGCATTTTTGTAAATGCTGTAGCCATACGGACTCATAATAAACACGGCTTGTGGCAAACTTTCGACCAAGGCACCAAGCCAACCACGCTCGGTCACGAGCAGGTCACTCACCATCGAAAGGGCCTCGAGTTTGTCTAAGCTCGAGCGGGCTCGCCACGGAAACAGTGTGCCTGTAAACGATGTAGTGCGTTCACGCAAGCGTTGATAGCGTGCAAGCTGGCTGAAGGTTTGCACCGAGGTACTGAGGAGGGACACAAGATGTGGTGGGGGTGGTGCCAGCAAGGTTAGTGCCACTGAACCCACAACGTTGTTCTCGAGTGTTATCGGCTCCGCGATGTAATGTGGCAGCGTGCCTTCACGCAGTGTGCGCCGCTCGAGCATGGCGCGTTCGCTCAGTTTTTTGAGTTCAGGTGACGTCACACCTTGTTCAGTGGGAACTCCCTCAAGGAGCAGTCGGCCACCTTTAGCACCTAAACCTGTCATGAGGGACTCGAGCATGTCGGGCGCATAGGTTGCATAACCACGTGGTGCAAAACCTTGGGTTAACTGGGTCGGTGCAACTTTGCTTTCGTCGTTTAGGGTCGCACTATCTAAGAGTTGCATAAGACTTCGCGAGAGTTGTTGATCTAAGCCGAGGAGATGACGATAGCTCGTCCGTATATAGGCCAAAACAGGAAGTAAGAGAAGGCAAAACGGCGACAGAAAAATGTGCCAACGAAAAAGCAACCCACTCGCTAGGCAAAGGGCTAGCACAAAAAGCAAGGTATACCAAAGCCCGCGCTTGCGGCTCGCAAGTGCAGGTGCAACTAAAGCAGTAAGGAAAAGTAAGACAACATATAAACCTGTCGGTATAACACGTAGTTGTCCGCGCAGTAGGCTGTAGAGTTGATTGGCATTAACTTCAACCCCTGACATCCTACCAAAGGGTGTAAGAATTTGATCGCGGTCTGTACCGGTTAAGGTAACCCCAATAAGAACAAGTTTGTCTTTGACATCAGTATAGGAAAAACTGTTGCGATAAACATCTAAAAAAGACAACCTTGCAAAGCTGCCTTCGGGGCCACGATAATCAATGAGTTGTGTGCGCTCGAGGGCACGTGAAGTTTGGAGCCCTGCTGCCTCGAGTGTTGCCAGTGCAAACGAATCATAGCGACCTTCAGGAAACTTGAACACCGGTGTAAAGGTGCGTGCGCTTTCCTCGAGGGCCACCACACCTTGTTTTGCATCTTCTAATAACACGTGAGGCTGTAAGAACGGTGCTGTAGTTTCGTCATTATCTTCGACGCGAACGAGCGGTAACACCACATTACTGCCTGCGATGGCTTCCGCTAGCTCAACATCGGGGTCTCTCGTCTCTGTTTTGCCAATACGACTACGCTCGGGAAAAAACACGTCGAGTGCAATAACTTTCGCTCCAGCCTCGTGTAAATGCTCGATGACTTTAGCATAAAAACCGCGGTCTAACTCACCAACTCGAAAGGGATAAGCTTTCACAAAACCTTCGTCTAAACGCACGATCACAATATCTTTGGCACCAGTATCTTCGGCATAGGGTTGTGGCCCGCGCAACCGAAATAGCGCGTCTAGAAAAAGCTGGTCTATGGCTCCTGTTACACCTACACTATAAAAAACGCTAAAGATGAAAGACAAAGTCAGGAGGATTAGACTGTAAGAAAGTCGCCAACGCTTCATCTGCACCTATCACCTAGCCCGTTTAGCGCGGAACCGTCAGTGTTTGTTCGCGTGTGTCACCTAAGGGTGTTGTAAGTTCTAAACTTACATTGTTGTCGGCACCTATGGGCAAGAAAATAGTGAAGTAACCCTGCGGGAGGCTCGAGGTATACGCTGTCACAGCACTACGCGCAAAGAGTCCACTACCTGGATTCACAAAACCTGAAAGCTTCACTACAGTATCTGAAATAAGTTCTGGCTCGTTCACGAGAAAGAAAATGTCATACCCGCTGCGAATGACCGGTTTTATGATGCTGCTACGCTTGCCACCTTCGACAAACACGGCACTCGCCCCCACAATATTGACACCCGTTTTTAGTGGCACGTCTTCTGCAAAGGTGCCATCGGTCGCGGTAAACGTTTCTTGCCTAATATCCACGAACGTCGTCACGATACTACCCTCATCTACACTGCCTTTAAGGTCTAAGACCGCCTCGTCTGTAAACGCAGGAAACTCCGAGCGAAGCTTCGGCGCATTCACGAGTAGGTCACGTGCTAAGTTAAATTCGTCGAGCGCGTCTTTTTGTAAGGTTCCAACACCCGCGTCTAAATCGAGCTGTTTACCATCACTCACCTCGAAAACTTCAAAACCTGCGATACCGGCTACCTCGCCCTCAAAAGTTTTGAGGAGGGCTGGCGCGTCATCCGCAGCAGCGTCTACCCGAAACTTCGTACCACGCACACCTGCCACGAGCCCTGGCGTTTCAATTTCAAACGGTGAGCCTTCTTCGACAACAGCCCAGACTTTGCCCTTGCGAAGTTCGACGACGGTGCGCCTCGAGCCGTCCTCATAGCTTTCTAAATTTTTGAGCACGATTTCTGAATCCTCTTGTAGACGCAACAAAGTGTTGTCACTAAAGCGAAACTCGAGCCACGACGCTGCACCCGTTCGCGCTGCGTCACCCGCCGCCAACACATCTTCAAGTTGCGCAGCTCGCCAACCACCTTCTGCATTTTGAATGTTGGCTTCACCCAAAAAGTTTTCAACAACGCCTGTACCTTCTTCTAACACGACTAAATCTTTGTACCAAGGGTCGCGCTCGAAATACTCCGAGAAACTCGGTTCACCCTCGAGTGGAATGACGAGTTGCTGGCCGAGCTCGAGTTCAAGCACGCGACCTTCAAAAGTAAGATGGGCTGTACCACTTAAAAGAACTGCCCTGGCCCCAGAAGTGCTATCTACATCAAAACGCGCCTCGCCACTCACGCGCATTGGCCCCGATATCTCGAAGGGAACAGCCTCACCTTGTGTATAGGCTTTACCGAGAACGAGTTCATAGGTACGAAGACCTCTGATCATTTCACTGTCGGTGCTGAGGCGAATAAACCCGCCGGTCTCGAGCGTAAGCGTGAGGTCACCTTGCAAAGTGCGAACACTGCCCCTTGCTTGCAACACATCACCTGCACTCGCAGGTCGCCAGGGATCATCCACAGTTTCACGAATTTCCACAACACCGTTCACCGTCGTTAGGGTTTGAGCCGACACGTAGCCAACGGCCATAAAAATCAAAACGACAAGGCATACGTCAACAACAAGGCACACCACACCGAGAGAAAAACGTTCAAGCATCTCGGTTAGTATAACGACACCGAAGTAACCACACAAAGCAATGCAAGAGACCATTCTAAAAACTGTGAACTATCTCACGACTTCCCACATCACGACTTAAAAAATTCGCTAACGATACCGTTTAACTGCAACAGACCTTTCTGCGTAACACGGAGGCTCGAGCCCTTTATTTCTAGCAATTCATAGTGTTGTAATCGTTGGATTAGCTCTGCGTAGCGCGTCAAAACTTGGATACCCGTGCGCTGCTCGAGCGTTGCTATGTCCACACCACATTTCGTGCGTAACCCTGTCATCAGCATGTCTTGCACGTAACGTTCGCGGTCTGTATCTACCGTTTCAGGTGCTTCAGTTTTAAGCCAAGCTTTGATCGGAGGATTCGTGTAACGCGAGGCAAACGTCTCAGTATCTTCTTCTCGCTTTGGAATAAACCCTGCGGCCGCAGGACCAAGAGCTAAAAAATAATCGCCGCGCCAATACACTTGATTATGCTTTGCTTCATGTCCAGGCTTCGCGTGGCTCGAGACTTCATAACGTTCTAAACCATAGTGCTGTAAAATCTCTTGCGTTAAGTTGTAATCATCGGCTTCTTTGTCTTCATTGCGCTGCACCTTGCGACGTGCAAAAGGTGTGAAAGGTTCAATCATTAGAGAATAAACACTGATATGGTTTACACCCGTTTGTGCCAGCGCGTGTAAATCTCTTGCAGTATCTTGACCATCAATTCCTGTAATTAAATCCGCAGAAACTTCAAAGCCAGCTTCTAATCCTAAATGGACGGACTCGAGTCCTTCTACACCACTATGAACACGACCTAAAAATTTCAACACGGCATCTTGTGTAGATTGCAAGCCAATAGATAAGCGGTTAAACCCTAATTCCCTAAAGAACTTCAAGCGGTGTTTATCAAACGTAAGCGGATCGGCCTCGAGGGTTGTCTCGAGACCTGCAGGAAATCCCCAAGTTTTTTCTAAGGCCGTGACTACCGTTTGCAATTCTTTATCACTAAGATGCGAAGGCGTACCGCCACCAAAATAAATAGTATCCAACTTTACAGGAAATGCCCCATAACGTTCATTTATTTCAGCACATAACCGCTCTACATAGGCCGCCACAAGTGTGTCAGTGCGCTTCATTTTGTGAAAGTCGCAGTAGGGGCAGATGTGCGGGCAAAACGGCACGTGAAGGTAGAGCGAAGCAAGCGGTATCATGATTTATCCTCCAATCACAACGGAGATAAAAATACAAGTCAAAATTCTCACTTGCAGTATTACACATTGTGTCCTAAGATAAAGTCCTGGGAAAAATCTCTAGGAGGGAAATACAATAAATATATGCGGCAACATACATACATACATACATACATTGGAGTCTGGCACTTTTAGTGCTACTCGCGCTGGTGGCTTGTGACACCAGCAAAGAAGCGGTCACAAGAGCTGAAGGAGTAGTTTCTTACCCAGAGCTTGCCTACGATCCAAATTCCAGCGAAATTGGAGCACTAGCTAATAACGGCTGGAAAGAGTACACCTTCAGCAACGGGGAAACGTTTCATTATCAGGTTATACGAGGTGATGTCTTTGTAGATGGAGATATACGTCTTGGTACAGAAAAACAAATCAATGAAGAAATAGCAAAGCGCGAAGAAGAACTTAAAAAAGCCAAAAACGCGAAGCCCAGTGAGCTAACTGCACAAGGCTCAGGTATTAAAGCTTGTACTCTTTGGGTTTTTGTGTGCGTTCAATCTGACGAACACGCCTATAAATGGGCAAACGGCGTAATTCGCCACAGCTACGGCTCTACTTTTAGCTCATCTCAACTCACAGATATCCACAATGCTATGAATCATATTGCAACCAACACGCCTATTCGTTTTGAAAATGTTGGGTCTTATCCTAGAGTCGTTATTAGAGCAACAACTGAAGATTCGTGCTCTGCTGACGTTGGTAAAAGGTGGACCTATACTGATTCTTATGTAACTTTAGGACCTAAATGTAGCTATGGAACCATTATCCATGAGCTTCTTCATACCATAGGTTTATGGCACGAGCAATCTCGCTGTGACCGTGATAATTATGTAACTATCTATACGAATAACGTTACACCTTCTAGCGAAAAAAATAATTTTGACAAACACTGTGGCGATGGTACGGACATTGGTAGTTACGACTATGATTCAATCATGCACTATAGAACAACTGCATTTGCTAAATCTGGCACAGTTACTATATCTCCAAAAGGTGGAGTAAGTTCCAGTAGACTAGGGCAAAGATTAGGTTTAAGCCCTGGAGATATTTACTCTATTAATAAGCGGTATGGCTGGGTTAGTTTACGAGCTGACGATACCTACAGTGAGGTTGGTACTTTTAGTAGGAGCAAAAACAAGGCAAGTGAGCTAGTAAACCTATATGCCGAAAATCAAGGTTGCTCAACGTGTGAATACTATGGTAATCTATTAAATCCTAACAGTACTTATGTCAAAGAAATAATTGTCCAGCCTGGACAAAATTCACTTTACGCTTGGCTACGCGGAGATGGAGTCAATTACACACTTACGCTAGAAGAAACCGTCGCAGGTAAAACATCTGAAGTTGCAAGAAGAAGTACGAATAATGACGGCGACAGTGTCGCGCAGATTGAGTACAGCATCAAACCCAACGCAAACTACCAGTGGGTCGTACACCCTACTGTTACAAAAGAATCTTCGTTTGATCTTTGGACATCAAGTGCCTTTTAGAAAGGAGTTACTATGACCATCAAGCTTAGATTTTTTATCTTAGCCATGTCACTCTGTAGTCTCAGTGCTTGTACAACAGCGACAGGAGGTCCAGATGATCCTGGTCCATTAGGTTTTGGATTTCAAAGTACTACCGATGCCTATGAACAAGGAAGCATTCCAGATGTAGACGAGTACGATTACATATTTGATCGAGCAGTTGTTAAAGCAGGTTTGGTAGAAACATTAAATGATAGGAACAAGGAATTTACCATCTTCTATCCTGATTTACCTTACTTAGAGGACGAGTTAAAAAAGCAGGGTGTTAGTGGTGAGCAATTTCTAAATAATCCAAGGTTAGTAATTTTTGCAAAGAGTCATATCATTGAAGGTCATTGGCTGACACTCTACGACTTGTGGCGTGCGAATGGACAAACCTTCACCACTATGGCAGGAACGACTGTTACGGTTCGAACAGAGACTATCGAAGGAACTCCTAAAATATTTATCAATGATATTGAAGTTTTTTCTGCCGAGTTTTCTCCAGATGCTCCGCGCCCTAAATCTGTAGGAACTGGCAACGGCACTCGTCAAGTCATTGAAGGGCTTTTGGTGGCACCTTAAATCTTTCAATCAGGTTTTGTTAGAGAGAGCAAAATACTGCTCGCTCTTTTTATGCAGGTTAAACTAAATTCATG
>JBOFGY010000013.1:0-23886 GCA_051649365.1 Trueperaceae bacterium | reverse complement strand
CAACCTGCACAATCGCTGGCTTTTTGCGGCGATGGGCGTTGCTATTCAAATCGCTCAGCTTGACGCTTTTCGTAACCACCGTTCTACCTGGGCGATTAAACAGGCTGTGCTAGGACTGTGAAACCCCGCGACCCCTCATGTAATTAGTAACAAGTAACAAAATAAATGTAGTGTCACTTTTGGGATTTGTCAACTCTGTTCATTACATATTGACAAATCTAAATGTATCAATGTATTATGAACTATGGCAGTTACCAAAAGCAAACTAGATGTTGATGCTGGAGAACTCGAGACCGCCGCCCTCGTCTTCAAGGCACTCTCCGACCCTGCACGCCTGAAGATTCTTGCTTTCCTGGCTACTCAAAAATGCTGCGAAACAGACGAAGGCATCTGTGCCTGCGATTTTGAAGATGTTATTGGGCTCTCTCAGCCAACCGTTAGTCATCATATGAAACTACTTGTTTCGGCAAATCTGGTTATCGCAGAAAAATACGGCAAATGGATGTATTACCGCATTGACCCTGCTGGCTTTAAGTACGTTAAGTCATTAGTAGAGAAATTTAAGTAGGGTTTGGGGTTTGGTTGTTTTGGTTTTACCCTAAACCCCGTGCCCTAAACTCTAAACCCCATCAAGGAGGCAGCAATGAACACCCAGGAATTTATCACAAGGCTCGAGTCTCTTCCCAATCAGGCACTTATTTTTGATTACGGCGACGGCACAGTAAAACCTGGCTATCACGTCACCGAAGTCATGAACGTGACCTATGAAAGTATGGACTGTGGTGGACAGGCAAACTTCTGGCGCGAGACGATTGTGCAGCTTATGGGGCCAAACATTCAGGATAAGAACGAGTACATGACCGTAGAGAAATTTCTACGCATTTACAAAAAAGTATCCGCGTCTGTCAGCGTGCAGGGCGATTCAGAAATGCGCTTTGAATACGGCGACGCACGTCACCCTGCGGTTCACTATCACATTAGCGACATTCGGCAGGAAGGCGAAAGTATAAAAGTTTTTCTTATCCAGCCTGGTGTAACCTGTAAAGCCTCGGATAGAAAACTTGAACAAATAAGCTCCTGCCCACCCGCCAAACAAGCGTTGAATGCCGTGGTGTGGGGTGACTCGGCTTCGCAAACAGACGGATGTTGCTCATGACCTTTGCCACCGCGACAGAAGCTGACTTGGATAGCGTTCTAGCATTGCTCGAGGCTTCGCGCTTGCCAAAAGCAGGGGTTGCTGACCATATCGAAAACTTTATTCTCGCTTTAGAACACAATGAAGTGATTGGCTGTGCGGGTCTGGAAGTTCATGGTAACGCCGGTTTACTGCGCTCGGTTGCTACGAGGGCTGACTACAGAAATCAGGGTTTAGGTACAAAACTCACTGAGAGCATTCTGGATTTAGCAGAACATCACAGGCTTCCCAACATTGCTCTTTTAACTGAGACCGCGAAAGAGTATTTTCTACGGTTTGGTTTTGTGGAAGTTTCGAGAGAAGATTTGTCCGAAGCTCTTCAAGCCTCTGCTGAATTCAAAGGTGCCTGTCCAGATTCAGCCACTGCGATGCTGCTCACGTTATAATTTTTCATGCTTATTCGTCTGGCTGTAGAAGCTGATCTTCAAAGTATCGCAGATATTTACAATGGAGGCATTCGTACCCGCAAAGCGACATTTGATGTTAACGAACGCACGGTAAGTGAGATAAGACCTTGGCTCGAGGATACCGCACATCCCTTACTTATTGCAGAAAAGGATGGTGTGGTGTTGGGCTGGGTTCATGCCTCGAGTTACCGAACGAGAGCTTGCTATTCAGGTGTTGCTGAATTTTCCATTTATATAGAGGAAAGAGCGAGAGGTCAAGGAGTTGGTGATGCACTGATGAAAGCGTTCATCCTTACCTGTGAAGCTAAAGGTATCTGGAAAATTCTCTCGAGGATTTTTCCAGAGAACACTGCTTCACGCAACTTGTGCCAACGTCACGGTTTCCGCGAAGTCGGTACCTATGAAAAACACGCAAAGCTCGAGGGCGTTTGGAAAGACGTTGTCATCGTCGAGCGACTTATTGAAAGTAACCTGATCTGATAAAGTTTGTTGATGAGCCTTTACGGAGTCATTGACTTTCTTGAAATGATATCTGGGTTGAAACAATCTCCAAGTTGAAACAAGCTCTAATATTTGAAGTGAGCATAGTAGAAAGACCCTTTTGAAATCAACATTTTCCCCAACTCCCAACTCCCACTCCCCAAACCCCTATTACGGTTGGTGCATCATCTGGACGCTCGCCATCACACAAACCATCGGTTACGGCGTACTGACCTATGTTTTTAGCGTGTTTGTCAAACCGATGGAAGCCGAATTTAACTGGACGCGCACACAAATGTCTACTGCGTTTTCACTGGCACTTCTTTGTGCAGGCTTGGTGGCTATTCCTGTGGGTAGGTTTGTAGATAAACGCGGGGCCAGACTCGTGATGAGCGCGGGTGCTGTCTTGGGAACGTTACTTATTTTGGCGTGGTCTTGGGTGCAAACGTTGCCGATGTTTTACCTCGTTATGAGCCTGCTAGGTCTGGCGATTGCGACGACACTTTATGATGTTGCCTTTACCGTTGTAGCTGTATGGTTTCAGCGTGAACGTACGCGGGCTATGCTCATCATCACACTTATAGCAGGTTTAGCAAGTACGATTTTTATTCCGCTGGCAACGTTCCTAAATGAAACCTTAGGTTGGCGCGATGCCTTACGGGTTTTGGCATTGCTTTATGCGCTGACCATTCCGCTACATGCGCTCGTTATTCGGCGGGGTCCTCGAGACTTGGGTTTAGATGTGGATGGGTATGCGGAGGCAAAAAGTCAGTCTTCTTCTGCTACACCTACGACAGATGCTGCCACACTTCGCTCCTGGCTGTTTTGGTACTTGCTCTTAGCGGTGACGTTCGTGCGTTTAGCGGTGAGTGTGTTAACCGCGTACCTCGTCCCGCTTTTAACTGAGCGCGGCTATACACCTGCACTTGTTGCAACGGCTGCAGGTTCTATTGGGCTTTTACAACTCGTAGGCAGAATCTTTTTTGCGCCACTTCGTCGTGGTTTTTCCTTAGCGAAACTTTCTGCGTTTATGTTTGCACTGCATGGCGTGGGTTTGATGTTTTTGCTCTTTATACCTAACACACTCGGCTTGTGGCTCTTCGTAATTTGCTACGGCTCGAGTAACGGTGCCATCACGCTAGCACGGGCGGCCCTCCTTGCAGATGTGTTTGGTTCAAAGCACTATGGGCAACTCAATGGGATTATCAGTTTTTCAGTTGCAATGACGGGAGCGGTTGGGCCACTTGTCGCAGGTGCGCTCCACGAACGCTCAGGAAATTACAGCTCGACGCTTGTGCTGCTCATTGTTGTCGTGTTTGTAAGTGCCTTTCTCGTTGCTCGGGTTTCCTCTAAAGGCTCGAGCTAATACAGATTCCCATTATTCCCTTACAAAATTCTGAAATCTTCAAAGCGTCGTTGCTTGCATATTGACCTGTGGGGGCGTAGGGCCCTACGCCCCTATGCTACGCTCAAACTACGTACAACGAAAGACAAACCTATACAGTGTTCATTGCCTGTTTTGTAACGATTCATTCGGAATTCGTCTCTTTTGTGTCTTCGTTGCTTCGCACCATTTCATAGCGTCTTTGTGGTGGATATCTTCTTAATACAGAAAAAATGGTAAAACTGAGCACTATGAAAACACTAGGACTAGACCTCGGTGGCACCAAAATTGCTGCTGCCGTTGTTGAACATGGCAAAATTCTCGAGCGCAAACAAACCAAAACACCACAGACAGGTTTAGATAGTGTCGTGGATGCACTCGTTAAACTCTCGGAAGACTTACTCGAGCACCACCCTGATATTCCAGCCCTCGGTCTTGGTGTGCCTGGCCCACTGGATTTTAAGAACGGCAGAATTCGCTTTGCGCCCAACATCATGGGGCTCGAGGATGCACCAATTGTGAGTTTGCTCGAGAAACGCCTTGACATTAGAGTCGTGTTGGAAAACGACGCGAATGCGGCTGGGTTTGCTGAGCACAAATATGGTGCCGCCACAGAATTTGACAGTAGCCTTTACGTGACAATCTCGACAGGTATCGGTGGGGGTTTGTTCGTCAATGACATGGTGATTCGTGGTGCCAATGGCATCACGGGGGAGATTGGGCATATGACCGTTATGCCGCACGGGCCGCTTTGTGGCTGTGGTCAGGGAGGGTGTTGGGAAGCGGTAGCCTCGGGGCGTTCGATTGCGAGGGAGGCAAGTTTTAGCTATGGTGAAACACTGACCACGCAACAAGTTTTTGAACGTGCCAGGGCAGGAGAGCGTAAAGCCCTTAGCGTCATTGAGAACGCAGCTTACTTTACAGGTGTAGGTCTTTCAAACTTGCAAAAGATTTTTGACCCGCACGTTTTCGTGATTGGTGGTGGCATGAGCCAAGTCGGTGATTTTTACCTCGACAAAATCAAAGCCTATACTGCCGAATTTAACGAGGGGTTTCCGCCCTCGAGCCTGCGCTTAGCTGAGCTTGGTACAGATGCCGGTGTGATTGGTGCAGCTGCGGTGGCTGCGATTTAACGACTGGCCTGCAAGGGTGCAGGTTCGACAATCTCAACATGTGTGACCCAGAGAATTTCACAGCTACCATCACCTGTATCATTGCGGGTGAGGGAGCTGCGCCAGAAGAAGCCGTCAGCTTTTGTTACTTGAACGAGTGAACCCTCGAGGCGTACGAGTTGATGTTGTCCTATGGCGCGAACTTGTTTCGCAATCTTGGCATTCGCAGGGAGAATGTGCGTGTTTGCGCTGTACTGCATGACGTTGGCAGCGTCAATATCTCCTCCTTGCCAATACACATAAAACCAACGCCCAGATTGGCGGATGCGAAGTTGATTCAGCAGGTTCGTATCGGACATTGCGCCCCAACCGAGAGCCAAATCAACGGGGGAGATGTCTGCGCTTTTATCCCAGGCATAGATTTTTTTACTCAGTACCCGCGCCGTAATGTCGTACTGTGCGAGTGGGGTAATGAGATAGTCACCTTGCTGCCAGGGTTTGACCTTGCTGTCACGTTGCAAAGGTTCGCCAGGAACGAGTACGCCAGGTAAGGGTGCGGCCTGACTGCGCCAGGGCGACCAACCAAACAAAGCTAAGCACACGATAAAAAGAACGAGGGTGATGGAAAAGAAGGGTTGGCGTTTGGATGATGTGACAAAGTGAACGGGTCGAGCCGAACGTACGGAGGGTGTGGGGGAGAGGTCGTGCGTGTTGATGGTAATGGGGCGATAAAAAGCTACTTGTCCTGCGCTGGCGCGTAACTCGACCTTGACACCGAGCAACGCGAAAGCGTGCGCAAGTTGTTGGGCTTTGCTTAGGTTAAAAACTGGCTCCAGCGTGCCACCTTCTTCTAGGACGACTCGAGCATACACGGACTCACTACCAGACAAAGCCGCAATATCACTGGCTAACTGCTCATCGGTTTGTGCGTGTGGAAAAACATAAAGTTTGTACTGCTCGGACATAGCATTACTCTAGAGAAAAGACTCTTACAGAATAATGAAACTTCTGGCATTTTGGAGTAGAAGAGAAAAATCTTACAGAAGAGCAGGAGGCAGGAGGTAGAAGGCAAAGCAAGACGTGAACAACGTCTCACGTCTTGCTTCTTACCTCTCACGTCTTACGTTTTACGCTCTAACGTTTTACCAAAATTTTGCTTTTGAGCAAGGCTGCAAAGGCCCGTTGCTCGAGTCCTTCCCTAGTTTCATTTTCAAAGCGAAGCAGCACGTGACGAAAGCCGGCTTGCAAAATGGTTTTGCGGGTGCGTTTGATAAAGGTTTGCAGAGACTTTTTGTAGGCGCGTACTTCCTCGGGTGTGACGAGCAGTTTTTCGCCCGTTTCGATGTCGGTGACCTCGAGTCGAGCTTCTTCGGGGTCGAGATCACTCTCTGCCATGATCTGCAAAAAACTCGCATCGAGCCCGCGTGTCTTGAGCGCGACGAGCGCAGGATGGAGTGAAGCTTCGTCAAACAAATCCGAGATGACGAGGGCGAGACCTGCGCCCGCTGAGAATTTACTTCTCGTTGCGACATCTTTAAGACCTTGCACGAGTTGAATATTTTCTAAGGGTGTGGCTTTGTCAATAAAGTTCCATGTCTCCGCGATTCGTGCGCGGCCCTGTGCAGGGGCGTTATGTTGACTGCTCAGTAAATACACCTGACTTACGCTGTCACGCTGGGCAACGTAGCTGAGCAGCTGGGCTAAAACTTTGGCATAAATTGCCTTGTTACCCAAGGACATGCTAGGGCTCGTATCTAAAATGATATAGAGGGCCATGGCCCGCTCAGCCTGAAACAGCCGTGTGTAGAGTCGTCCGGTGCGGGCATAGACTTTCCAATCCGCGTAGCGGAGCTCATCACCCCATTGATATTGCCGAAAATCATAAAACTCGACGCTTTGTCCGGCCTCACTTGCCAGCCTTTCCCCCGATACGCGGCTTAGCGCACGCGAGGCGAGGGCGTAGCGGTCTAGGATGGCGCGGGTGCGAGGGGTAATCATTTGGAGTTTCCTATGAGTAATACGGAATCCGTTTGTTTCATGACAAGGTTTTTAGGTGAGGGTGGAGGTACCGTTAATGGCAAATTTACTTGTAGGGGTGAGGGGCCCCTCGCCCCCCTACGAAAGACAAACATGACCTGGTTGCATGACCTGGTTGTGTGGGTGAATACTGTCATGACTTATTCGGAGTCCGTATAAGAAGTAAAGAAACGAGAGAAAAAATCTTTTCCTGTCTCCTGTAGCTTCGCTTCATTACATAGCTTCTGTCTCCCTGCCTTACCTCTTAAGGTCAACACCATCTAAGACCTCTTTAATGATATCATCGGTGCGCGTTCCCTCGACTTCGGCTTCAAAGCTCAGGAGCAGGCGGTGGCGCAGGGCGGGGTAGGCAGCGCGGCGGATGTCCTCGAGTTCCACATTGGGTCGTCCTGCTGCTAGCGCGTAACCTTTGGCAGCGAGGGTGATGGCTTGTGCTCCGCGTGGGCTCGAGCCTAAGCGCACGAGTGGGTGTGCGTGGGTTGCTTCACTAAGGCGCACGATGTAGCTAATCGCACTATTGGCAATCGGCACAGCACGCAACACTTTTTGTAAGGTAAGCATTTCACTGAGCTTAAACATGGGTTCGAGTTCTGTTTCGGCATTTGTCGTCGTGCTGTGGAGGATGCGCTCGAGCGTGGACGCATTCGGGCGTTCAATTAGAATCTTGAATAAAAATCTATCAAGCTGCGCTTCGGGTAATGGATACGTTCCTTCCATCTCGAGGGGGTTTTGGGTAGCCAACACCATAAAGGGTTGGGGCAGCGCGTAACGTGTACCTGAAGCCGTTAGCGCATATTCCTGCATCGCTTCGAGCAGCGCAGACTGCGTTTTAGGTGTCGCGCGGTTGATTTCGTCCGCGAGAAGAATATTGCAAAAAATTGGCCCTTTCTGAAACTCGAAGTTGGGGTTGGTCTTGCCGTCAGGCGTTTTGTCTTCGACAAAGACGGTGGTGCCTGTGACATCGGCGGGCATGAGGTCGGGGGTGAATTGAATGCGTCCGAAGGCTAGATCCGTGACCTCTGCAAAGGTGCGCACTAGGCGCGTCTTGCCGAGTCCGGGTGCGCCCTCGAGCAACACGTGACCCCGTGCTAGAGCGGCAATGAGGACATCTTCGATAACGTGCTCTTGCCCTAAAATAACCTTGCTGACTGCATCCTTGAGCTTGTGAAACCTTTCAACAAAGGCGGCGTAGTTTGAGGTTTGCGTCGTATCCATAACGTTAGGGTATCAGGTGTAGGGTGCGGGGTGCAGGGTTTAGGGTACAGGGTTGCAACATTCAACCCTACTCTAATTTTGCTACGATAAAGCACGTGGTTGGTTTCTTTACGAACAGGCAAACCAGAGGGGCGCGGGTTGAAGCCTATTTACGCTACAAGCGGGTATGTCTTAAACCGCTCTCTGACCTCGATCAAAAAGCCTGGCGGCGGGTGCAGCAGCATTTTCGGGATGTAGAAATTTCTTACCTCAATGGCACCCCGCCCAACCGTATGCCCTTATGGTTTCTCAAGCGTCTTCTTAAAGCGGATAGCCGTCGCCCAGACCGCGCGACCTACGGCATTTTTGACGAGCGTGACGAGTATATTGGCACCATCGAACTTTATGACATTCGCTACGACGTGGCGACACTCGGGATTATCATTGGTGAAAAGTCCCACTGGAGCAGGGGCTACGGACCTGAAGCCATTGGAGCGTTACTCTCCTATGCCTTTGGTAGGTTACACCTCGAGCGCGTCAAGCTAAATACCTTTGCCGATAACGTGCGCGCACAAGCCTCCTTTAAGAAAATTGGTTTCATCGAGTTGCGCCGTGTGACGGCGGGGAACGGACGCACCGACGTGCAAATGGAAATGCCCAAGCGGGTGTGGCTCGAGCATCAACTACTGCGACGTGCCTAAATAAATAAGGAACTCGAGGATTTTTAGTTGTCTAGAAATCTGCTCTGTAATTTTCTTGAGGTTTAGAAGTCATTGGGAATATTTTTCTCAAGGCTACTTCTAGAGTGAAATATTTTGGCGCATCTTTATATCGGGGTTGATTATTCTAGAAGCAAGATGCAAAAAAGCTTAAGAAAATCACCCTTAAAAGCTAAACCACTTAGAAATCCTGGTCAGTCTATACAGCAAGAAATGGATAAAGTTTACGAGGACCAAATTGATTCTATATTTGCCCTTCTAGCTATTACAGGAACCATGTTTTTGATGTCTTGGTTAATATGGTTGGTGCAAATACCACCCTTCACAATGGCAATAATCAGCACACTTTATTTTCTAGGTAGCTTATTGTATTTCTTTCCAAAATTACGCGCGGCTCGTCAAACGATAAAACGACTCAAACAGGCTCAAGACGGTGAGCAAGCTGTTGCCGAATATCTTGATACACTGAAAAATGATGGTTGTCGAGTCCTTCATGATGTGATTGGGAATGATTTCAATTTAGATCATGTTCTTATTGCATCTCAAGGGGTCTTTATCCTCGAGACAAAAACACTTTCTAAAACGAATGGGAAAAACAACAAAATCCATTTTGATGGTGAGAGAATAACCATCAACAGTTATGAGCCGCCACGCAACCCAGTGACGCAAGCACAAGCACAACGAACCTGGCTCATCCAACTCTTGAAAGAGTCAACAGGCAAAGAGTTCCCAGTCAAGTCTGTGATTGTGTTCCCAGGCTGGTTTGTCGAGCCTATGGCGACTCCAAAAGACAAACTGTGGGTAATTGAACCCAAGCAGCTCAAGACTCTATTAAGTTATGATGCTAAAAAATTGAGCGAAGCTGATATTTCTTTGGTTACTTTTCACTTAAAACGTTACATCCGAGCCCAGGCGGAATAACTTTCACCTACCCTTAACCAAAACATGTTACGCTAAAATCCCGTATACAAAGAGGGTCAAGCTGGTGGCAATCAGCTAAGACCAGGAGAGGTGCAACATGGACACCAAATATATCTTCGTGACGGGCGGCGTTGTTTCTAGTCTTGGTAAAGGTATCACCACCTCGTCTATAGGCGCATTGCTTCGCGCCCGTGGCTACCGCGTGACTGCTGTGAAAATAGACCCTTATATCAATGTAGACGCTGGCACCATGCGTCCTTACGAGCATGGTGAAGTTTTCGTGACCCAAGACGGCGCCGAGACTGACCTGGACATTGGTACGTATGAAAGATTTTTAGATATTGATTTGGCGCGTGGCAATAACGTCACGACAGGGCAAGTGTATTTGTCCGTTATTGAAAAAGAGCGCAAAGGGGAGTATTTATCGCAGACTGTGCAAGTTATTCCGCACGTCACCGATGAAATCAAAAAACGTATCTATGACGCGGGCAAAGCTGTGAATGCTGAACTCGTTCTCGTTGAAGTGGGTGGCACCGTGGGTGACATTGAATCGTTACCTTTTTTGGAAGCTATTCGCCAAATCCGTTTTGAAGTGGGTCATGAGAATACGCTTTATCTCCACGTCACGCTCTTGCCTTATTTGGGAACCTCGGAAGAATTTAAGACCAAACCCACCCAGCACTCGGTGGCAACCTTACGTGGGGTCGGGATTCAGCCTGATGGCATTGTGCTGCGTTCAAAGAGTTTAGTACCCGAAGACTCGAGACGAAAAATCGCCCTCTTTTGCAATGTCGAGGCGCGAGATGTTTTTAGCGCACACGACGCGGACTACGTGTATGCCGTGCCAGAAATTTTAGAACAGCAAGGTATCGGGCGGTTTATTGAACGCAGATTGCAACTCGAGAAAGTAACTCCAGAAATGCGGGTTTGGCAAGATGCGGTCAAGACGTTGCGCGACCCTCTTCACGAAGTAGCGATAGCAATCGTCGGTAAATATGTGGCCATGCCCGACGCTTATCTCAGCCTCATGGAAGCTCTCAAGCACGCAGGTATTGCCAACGATGCCAGAGTGAGGCTCGAGTGGATTAACGCCGAAGATATGGCCGAGGGTAATATCGAGATGCTTCGGGCCTTCCATGGCGTTCTCGTACCAGGGGGTTTTGGTATTCGCGGTATCGAAGGCAAAGTGTGCGCCGCCAAATTTGCACGCGAAAATAACGTGCCCTATTTGGGTATTTGCTTAGGGCTCCAAGTGGCTACGATTGAATTTGCGCGACACGTTGCAGGTCTTGAAGGTGCAAACTCGACAGAGTTTGATAAATACACACCGTTCCCGGTCATTGACCTCATGCCTGAACAACTCGAGGTCAAAGGTATGGGAGGCACGATGCGCCTCGGGAATTGGCCCATGCGCGTGTTAGAGGGAACGTTGCTCGAGCATGTTTACGAACTCAGCGAAACACCTTCGGAAGAAAATCACACGGTGTTAGAACGTCATCGTCACCGTTTTGAAGTGAATCCAAAATATGTTGACGCGCTTAAAGCTGCGGGGCTGGTTGTTTCTGGGGTTACACCAGGAATGCAAGGGCGTGGTGAAGGGCTTGTTGAAGCGATTGAACTTAAAAATCACCGCTTCTTCTTGGGGCTGCAGTCTCACCCAGAATTAAGCTCTCGCATTATGCATCCGAGTCCGCCATTTAAGGGATTTATTCAGGCAGCTGTCGAGTATATGCAAGAGCGTAGTGTGGCAGGGGAGTTGCTCGAGGTGAAGCACTAAACCTGACTAGCTGACTCGCTGAATTGCTGATAAGCTCTTCTCGTGAAAACGCCCCCCCTCGTTATCGGTTTAGCTGGTGGCACGGGCTCAGGTAAAACCACTGTTGCCGAGGCTTTAACCCAAGCTGCTGGCACCATCACGCTCTTACCCCAAGATGCTTACTACCGTGCTCAACAGGATTTACCTTTTGAGGTTCGCGCTCTAACCAATTACGATGAACCGAGTGCTTTCGATACCGAACTGCTCGTGGCGCATTTGGATAAACTCATTGCTGGAAAAGATGTAGCACGGCCTGTTTATGGTTTTTCGCAGCATGACCGCTCGAGCCAAACCATCACGGTTTCACCAAGTCCTGTCATTGTGGTTGAAGGCATTTTGGTCTTACACGACCCCGAACTTCGTGAGCGCATGACCCTCAAGGTGTTTGTAGATGCACCACCCGATGAACGCTTTATTCGGCGGCTCGAGCGTGACGTGCGTGAGCGTGGGCGCAGTGCTGAGAGTGTGATAGGGCAGTATCGTCGCACGGTCAAACCTATGCACGATCTATTTATTGAACCTACCAAGCAACACGCCGACCTCATCGTGCCAGAAGGTGGGCAAAATAGCGTCGCGCTCGAGGTCTTGAGCGTTTATGTTCAGAAATTTATAGAGCGTCAAAAATAAGTGTCTATCTTCCAACCTAACGAATTTGTTTTGCTTCTGCAAACGATAAGCACAAGTCTGAAAAGGTGTCGCTCGAGTTTTAGGATGAATTCTTAAGAAAAAAGCAGCGCGAACACGAACCGCGCTGCTAAGCTGGCTGGCCCTCAGGGACTCGAACCCCGACAAACAGATCCAAAATCTGCTGTCCTGCCATTAGACGAAGGGCCAATGGGCAAACGAAAGTTTATCGAACGTTCCCAAGGTGTGTCAAGGGAAGAACGCACAGACGCACGGAAGTCAAAAGGTAGACAAGAACATTTTACCTTCAAGCCTTTGGTTTTTTGCTTTTAGAAGAAGCCTTTAGCAGGTTGTAGTGTTTTGTTGCAGACGACCAAGTTTGGTTATAACGGCATAATACGCCCTGCTAAAGGCTTCTTCTCATCTCTTTTAGCTCAAACTCGCTAAAATACGAGCGTGGAACCTCCCAGTTCGGGTCCTTTTGTCGCGTCGTTGTTAGCAGTATTGCCTAACTTTATGCCCTCCTCTGAGGTGTGGCAAGTCGTGATTGGGTTTGGGTTTCTTTTTATTAGCACGCTTTTTTCCATTATTTTAGGAGCAATTTCTAAACGGTTTATCGAGAGTCCTGGCCCTGACTATAAACCCTTGAGTGCCTTAGCGAGTGTGCAGTTTGGTCGTAGCTTAACGGCGTTTGCTTATGTCGTGCTGTTGACGTCGCCCCTTACCCACGCCTTTGACTTTCTGTTGCGCGTTCCGTCTGATTATCTCAATGTGTTGTTTGCCCTTACAGTCATCGCGGTTCTGTATGTCATTTTCGTGTTGCAAATGGGGCGCATTGTTGCAGAGGCTCGGCTCGAGCGTGTTTTGCAAATCAGCAAATATCCGTTACAGGTTTGGCAGTGGCTTAGCTTTCCCGTATGGCGGCCGGTGGTCTGGGCGAGTAATCTCCTCAAGCGTAGCCTTGTTCATCTACCCTCTGGCATTAGTCAAACTGAAGTGATTAAACGCCTACTTGACGAAGACGAAACCAGAGAGAGTGGTGAGCAAAAACAAGAGCGCGAGTTGCTGCGTAACGTGCTCGAGTTTAACGAAATTGTTGCGAGTGGGATGATGGTGCCACGCCCCGATGTCTACTGGGTAGACGTGAATGCGCCCCTTGCCAAAGTGGTCGAACAAATTACCCAAAGTGGACACACACGCTTCCCACTCTGTGAAGGTACCTCCGATAAAGTGATTGGTTATCTACACGCTAAAGATATTGCGTTTTTGCAAAATGATTATCTTCCTGCTGGCATAGATTTGCGCAAACTTGCTCGTCCCGTCATGTTCGTGCCAGAGAGCGTTAAGGCTATGAATTTGCTCGAGCGGTTTCAGAAAGAAAAGATTCATTTTGCTGTTGTTGTGGACGAATTTGGCAGCATGGCGGGTATTGTCACCTTAGAAGATTTGCTCGAGGAACTCGTCGGGGATATTCAAGACGAATTTGACGTGGAAGAAACCGAAGTGCGTCCGCTCGAGAGTGGAGAAATGCTCGTAGATGGCGGTGTGCATTTGGAAGACCTCGAGTATGACCTAGGGATTTCATTTGGTGAGGTCGAAGAAGAAACACTAGGTGGATTTATTTTTGGACGCTTAGCTCGCAGTGTGCAGTTAGGGGATGAAGTTAATATTGAAGGAGCGACCTTGCGCGTCGAGGGTGTAGAAGGCTTGCGTGTCACACGTGTGCGGATTATCCCAAAAGTTTCTGTGGGTGCTTGAAAAGTAGCAAACAGAAAGCTTATACGGAATCTGTATTAAACTTTTTTACTTGAGTTTAGAGTTCCAGAGGTCAAAAGGGTAGCCAAAAAGGCGAGGAATTGTTCAAAGTCAGGTGTGAACAAACGAGAAGAATTCCTCGAGACAGTGTACAGGAGTGTAGAGAGACGCGCCGATAGCGATGTAGAAGCCGATAGCGATGTAGAACTTGCGCCCGGGCAGCGAGCGAGCACCTGGAGTCAGTGGTGAGCCTGAGTCAAAGCCCCTTCGTGGCAAGTTTGCGAGTGTAGACCTCTTGCACAAATCATAGAGCAGCCAGTTCGTAGTTATAGATGCCCGCAATGAGGTTAAGGCGAAGTCCAAAATGCTTGCGCCGATTGCGGTAACGTTCTTGCAAAATACGAAAGACTGTGAGGTTACCAATGACGTGTTCGATGCGGATATGTTCACTGGCGAGTTTGCGGTTGGTGGCGCGTTGTTCCTTGCTCAAGGTTTGTTTGGGTGGTTTACGATACGGAGTCTGGCTATTGGCGTGAAGGTGTTTCAGTCCTTGATAGCCTTTATCGGCTTTAAGCTCTAAGGTTTCTTTGAAGGTATAACCAGAACGTTTGAACAGTTTGAAATCATGCTCCCGTCCCTTGCCTAAGAAGGTACAGACAATCTGCTTACTGGCTTTATCCAGCATGAGTTGTGATGTCAGGGTGTGCCGTTTCTTCTTACCAGAAGAGTAGCTACGCTGTTTTTTTTGGACGCTCGACAGGACTTTCTGCGCCATCAATCAAAACCACCTCGAAGACCGTATCACTATCACTCTTGAGCTTTTTCTTGCCTGGTAGCTTGAATGTGCCTGAATGTAGGAGAATTTCTTCGACCCGATTGCTGATGCGACAGATCCTCGATTCATGAATGCCCCAATCATGTCCAAGGCGTAAATACGTTGGGTAATCCCGCAAATACTCCAGCGTAAGCAGCACCATGTCCTCGGCACTCAACTTGAAGCCGCGTCCCCGTTTCCCTGTTTTGTCGGTCAATGGACGCACGATGTCTACCATCTCTTCAAAGGTCTTTGGCTTGACTCCGACTAGCCGCTTAAACTCTTCGGGTCTTAGCCTCTGTAGTCGTTCCCAACTCCCTGCTTTTGTGTTGCTCATACCTCATCTAAGCGTACCTCCCCTATTTGTGCAAGAGGTCTATTCTACATTCTATATTCTGCTCTTTCATGCTCATCTTGTGTAATACGCTCGTTTTGCTGTCTTGCCACCACATGTTGTGGAAATTCTCGTTGCTAGCTTTTACCTTTATCTGTCATACTAAAACTTCTATGCGTTCCTCCTCTCTCGCATTTTTGCTGACGCTGTTGTTTTTTAACTTTTCTTTTCTTCAAGCCCAACAAATGGTTTACGTGCGCGTCTTACTTGGCGAAGTTCCAGGTGATGTATCACTTAATCTGTCTGGGTTTCACACGGCTTATGTAGATGGTGCGCTGCGCTCTTTTCCCAACCTTGGTATGCCCTGGCCCTTGCAAGCGAATAACGGTCAACTTTACGTGGCTGGGCAGTTCGTGGGCAGGAGTTTGACGCTCGAGCCCCACCATGGCAACCTCATGACCTGGGATAACACGAACTACCGAGGTTCACTAAGATTTGTTGCTAACGGTAATAACTTTCAGGTTATCAATGTTGTAGATTTGGAATCTTATCTGCGCGGTGTGGTGTCAGCAGAGATGCCAGGCAGTTGGCCGCTCGAGGCCCTCAAAGCTCAAGCAGTGGCGGCACGCACCTACGTGCTCTACGGGATGCAACCCACGGAGACCTACGATATTTGCGCGACAGTAGAGTGCCAAAAATACAGCGGTGTTGCTAAAGAGCACCCAAGCAGTGACAGGGCCGTTCTTGAAACTGCAGGTCAAGTTTTAACCTATGGTGGCGCGTTTGCCAAAACCTATTTTCATGCAGATTCAGGTGGGGTACTTGCAGCACCCGTTGAAGTGTGGGGTGGTTCAGCTGATTATCTGGTTGCCCATCAAGATATTGCCTACGATACGCCGCATCGTAACTGGGAGAAAACCCTCGAGGCTGCCACCATAGAAAATATGCTTGCGTCTTATGGGAAAAGCATTGGTTTGGTGTCTTCGATGATTATTCTTTCTAACACGGCCTCGAGCCGCGTCTGGGAGATGGAGTTTAGAGGCTCTGCGGGGAGTGTCAGGCTATCGGGTACTACGCTTACCAAAATGCTCCGTAATATGGGTCTTAAATCCACGCGCTTCTCAATGATAGGTGATTTATCTGTTGTCGGGAATGGGTTTGGTCACGGTGTTGGGATGAGCCAATATGGTGCCAAGCATCTTTCAGGTCAAGGCTACGCCTATTCGCAAATTTTGCTTTTTTATTACCCTGGTGTGAATTTACAGATGATGCCCTATGCGGTGGCGCAGACCCAGTAACTAAAGTGAAAAGTAAAAGGTAAAAAGTCAGAAATGAATCATAGCCCCGCTGTCGCACCAGACATTTCACTCTATGCTATCTTCTTGGCATGAAAGCTGACCGTTTAGCTGACCAACCCTTTTCTTACCGCATCAGTAAAGATGACAAAGTTTTTATTAATTACCACGGTAAGCACATTTTTACCCTGAGTGGTAATCAAGCACGAAAGTTTATTGCTGAGCTGGACGACATGGGTGAAACCGAAATACAACTCACGTTCGCAAAGGTCACGGGAAACTTCAAGCGCGGCAACGAAAGGCAAATTAGCAAAAGCTCGAGCAAGCCCTCAAGTCGCCGTTAAGATTTTCTGCTTTTCTGATTCAGCCTGTAACATCTCAACAAAGTTACTCGCCGCAGGTGAAAGCTCTGTATTTCTGGATAACCTCACGAGGGCTGTGTCTCTGTAAATCGGTGGCATGTCCGTCACGAACAGTTCGACCACACTGCCACTCTCGAGTTCGGGCAAAATGACCATTTTTGTAAAAAAGCCAAGTCCTCGCCCTTCGCGTAACAAAAACTTTGCTGTGTCCGTGGGTAAATCTGCCACAGCTTGTGTGCGTGATGCGAGTGAAGTAATTGCCGATGGTGTTACTTGCCACCAACGCGAAAGAATAAGAGGGTGGGCATACTCGAGTATCTCTGCTTTGCTTACCCTTTTCTTTTTGGCAAGGGGATGGTGTTTTGCTGCTGTTAAGACTACGTCTTCTCGAAAGTTTAAGAGGGGAGTGATGTCTATAAGTGCAGGATGAATGACGGGATAACAAATAATAGCAAGTTCGATAACCCCATCGGCAAGCAGTTCGCTCATTTGCCAATGGTTGCCTTCGTTCACGAAACATTCGACTTCTGGATAGTGCTTTTGAAACTTTGCAAGCGCAGGACTTAAAAATTTACCCGTCAGTGAACGCAGCACACCAATCGTGAGCCGCCCGCGTTCGCCGCTATGGGTTAAGCGAACGGCCTCGAGCCCCTCTTGCAGTGTTGTAATGGCTCGCCGTGCATAGGGTAAAAAACTAATGCCCCTTTCTGTAAGTTTTACTGTGCGTCCTCTATGAAAAAGCGCACCACCCACAGTTTGCTCGAGTCCCTGAATTCGCGCACTGATGGTGGGTTGTGCAATCCCCAGTGACCAGGCAGCCTTACTAAAACTTCCTTCGCGCACGACCCGTTCAAAAGCAATAAGTTGATTTATGTCCATAGTCTCAACCTATCAAATTTTTCGATACTTGGCATAGTCAATCATGGCTTGAAAGTTGCCCTGTAAGGATTTAGCATGATTCTATTATAGATGTTTTTGATATCGCATCTCGTAACGTATGGAAAGGTAATCATGACAAGCCCCACCATCAGGCTAGCTACACATAATGACCTGCAAAGTATTACTGAGATTTACAACGATGCCATCCTGAATACGACGGCGGTGTATAGCTACGAGCCTATAACCTTAGAAAGTCGTAGCGTGTGGCTCGAGGATAAAGCTAAGCAAAATTTCCCCGTGTTTGTCGCTGAAAAAAGTGGGCAGCTTTTGGGATTTAGCTCCTATGGTTCTTTCAGAGCCTGGCCTGCATATTTGTACAGTGTTGAAAATTCTATTTATGTTCACCCCAATTATCGTGGTCAGGGTATCGGTACGTTGCTAATGCCACCGTTGCTCGAGGCTGCCAGAAAACAAAAGATGCATACGATGATAGCAGGCATTGATGCGAGCAACGAAGTATCTCTCAAATTACACCAAGGATTTGGTTTTGAAAAAGTCGCACACTTTAAGCAGGTGGGATTTAAGTTTAATCGCTGGCTCGACTTGGTATTTATGCAGCTTATGTTACATGGAGAAAAACAATGAAAATAAAATCTTTAACGGCAGATGAAGCACGAGCTTTTCTTCCGCAACTTGTCGAGCTACTTCGTGATGGTGTGAATAGTGGCGCAGCGATGGGTTTTTTAGCACCGCTTTCTGTTCAAGAGGCGGAAAGTTACTGGCTCGAGGTCATAGAAGCCTTAAAAGCTCCTTACCGTGTTTTATTGGTGGTGCTCGAGAACAATCAAGTCATCGGCTCGACGCAACTTGACTTGGCCAATAAGTCAAATGGTCTACACCGCGCGGAAGCGATGAAAGTGATGGTACATACAGCATATCGTCGCAAAGGCATTGGATTAATATTAATGCAAGAGATAGAGAAAAAAGCTAAGGAACACAACCGCACGACGCTAGTCTTAGATACAAGAGAAGGTGACGTTGCAGAAGACTTATATTTGAAAGCAGGTTTTGTTCGCTCGGGTGTTATTCCAAACTTTGCAAAAAGTAGTGATGGTTCCTTACACGCTACGATTGTGATGTACAAACTTATCTAGATTAGATTGTGCTACAAATCGCGTAGGAAAATACGGTAGACTCTCCTATGACAACTTACAGAAAACTTGGTAGAAGTGGTTTAATGGTGTATCCCCTCGCGCTCGGTACGATGCAATTTGGTTGGACCGCCGATGAAAAAGCGTCGTTTGAAGTGATGGATGCTTTTGTAGAACATGGTGGCAATTTGCTTGACACCGCTGATATTTATTCGATGTGGGTTCCCAATAATCCTGGTGGTGTGTCAGAAGAAATTATTGGACGTTGGCTTAAAGTGCGTAAGAATCGTGACCGCGTTCTTGTTGCTACGAAAGTGCGTGGCCCGATGGGGCAAAATGGTGGTGAGGGACGCAAGCATCCGCTTCAGCGCGAAGGTTTATCGCGCAAGTGGATTTTGAAATCTTGCGAAGACTCGTTGCGCCGTTTAAAGGTAGATTATATTGACCTTTATCAAGCGC
This sequence comes from Trueperaceae bacterium, assembly GCA_051649365.1. Taxonomy (GTDB): domain Bacteria; phylum Deinococcota; class Deinococci; order Deinococcales; family Trueperaceae; genus CAVTAE01. The sequence continues at coordinate 4,948 of JBOFGY010000013.1, read as the reverse complement.
ACTGGATTGATAATCAAACGCCCATCGAAGAAACCATGTCCGCCTTTGATGGTTTAGTTCGTAAAGGTTACGTGCGCTATATCGGTTGCTCAAATTTTTCAGCTTGGCGACTCATGCAAGCTCTTTGGGCTTCCGGTAAACACGGCTATGAATCATTTGTTTCGGTTCAACCTGAATACAGCCTAACGCAACCTGTGCGTGCCGCCTTCGAGCGTGAAATAGCGAGAGTGTGTGAAGCGTATAATATCGGTGTGATTCCTTGGAGTCCATTAGCAGGTGGTTTCTTAACGGGCAAGTACCGCCGTGACCAACCCTTACCGATAAGTGAACGTGCCGAAGAAATTAAAAATGAGCGCATGACTGAGCAGAACATGAATATTCTTGACAAGATTATTGAGATTGCCGCTCACAAAAATACGACGGTTGCTGCGGTGTCTCTCGCTTGGTTACTGTCGAAGTCTTACATGACTGCGCCAATAATCGGTGCGAACACGGTTGCACAGCTTAACGACCTCATCCCTGCGGCAACATTACACCTTACCGCCGATGAGGTGAAGATATTAGACGATGTGTCAGATTGGCAACGCTCGAGAACCGAGCAAGAAAACTAAAGGCACTTTTAAGCTTGAAGGTGAACATAATCGGAATGCTGTTGACTGCTCAATCTTCAACTTGAACTTTTCATCACCTTTTAAGTGCATTGCTTCCGCAATCATCGCTTCCGCAATCATCTTAAAGTCGCTATGTGGAATTTCAAAGACTCCCATCCGAAAGGGATAGTCCCGACGTACTGTATCTTTGATAAAGCTAAGGTGCTCGAGCAAGGGCTTGATGGGTGCTTCATCACTTTGTAAAAACGTTACTCTCCTACGCCATGGATGAAACGTTGGAGTCATCTCGACTTGGTAGGGAGTGTCATCAGCTATGACACCAATGGTGGTAAACGCTTGGAAAGCATACCTTGGATTATTTAGTGATGCTAGAACGCATTCTTGGCAGGGTTCCACCTAGAATGCTAGACTTTAGCCTGTTGTCAACTGAAAGCGTTTACAGTTCTTCAGTGACTTAAACATAAATACGAACTTGATATTAAGAAAATGCATGAGGAGTGATGATGAGTATTCTTGGACGTGTAACTGTTTTACCTCACTTACCAAAGGCCATTGAGCGTTTGGATGAACTCGCCCATAATCTTTACTGGACGTGGAGCCCTGATGTCAGGGAACTCTTTCGTGAGTTAGATCATGAACTTTTTGAAGCGAGGGGTAATAACCCTGTAACACTGCTGCGTGATATTTCGCAGGCGAGGCTCGAGGCAGCAGCAAAAGATAAAACTTTCTTGAAAAATTACAAAGCAGTTCTGGCAGCTTTTGATGCCTATCACCAACACACGACCTGGTTTGAAAAATCCTATAAAGCTAAAAAACACGTCTACGCTTATTTTTGTGCCGAATATGGTTGGCACGAAGCGGTGGCACTTTATTCGGGTGGGCTTGGCATTTTGGCGGGTGACCATACAAAAGCTGCCAGTGATAGTGGTGTGCCGTTGGTTGGCGTAGGCTTGTGGTATCCCGAGGGTTACTTTCATCAGCGTATTGAAGCCGATGGTCAGCAAGAAGCAGTTTATCAGCGCAATATTCCTTACGATTTACCTTTGCACCCCGTCACAGATGCAAAAGGCAATGAGGTGCGTGTCACTGTAACCATTCGCGGGCGCGAGGTACAGATACGAGCGTGGCGTGTGCAAGTTGGGCGTGTGCCTGTCTATATGCTCGATGTAGACTTACCCGAAAATGCGCCTGAAGACCGCGAAACTTTGAAGCGTCTTTATGGTGGTGACCAAAGTACGCGCATTGCCCAAGAAATTATTTTGGGAATTGGTGGCGTGCGCTATCTTCGTGCGCTCGGTATCTCGCCGACCACTTGGCACATGAATGAAGGTCACAGTGCGTTTATGCCGCTCGAGCGTTGCCGTGAACTCGTCGCAGGGGGTGTTCCTTTTGATACAGCCAAAGAAGTCGTTGCCTCAAATACTGTTTTCACAGTGCATACCCCTGTGGCAGCAGGGAATGACGGGTTTCCTTTTGATTTGGTCGGGCAGTATTTTGCAGGGTATTGGAGTGGGCTCGGTCTCGAGCAGCAAGCCTTTTATGATTTAGCGAAACACGATGTAGGTTATGGACCTATTTTCAGTATGCCTGCGCTGGCCTTGCGTTTTTCTTCAGGTCGTAACGGCGTAGCAGAGTTGCACGGTGACACGAGCCGTCGCATTTGGAATGACCTTTGGAGTGACGTTCCCACTGAAGAAGTACCCATTGGTCATGTAACCAATGGTGTTCACTCGGCCACTTGGATTGCACCCGAGCTTCAAGCTGTGATCGAAACAGCTTTACCCAAAGACTGGTTGCAAAACGTAGATGACAAAGCGATGTGGGCTGCAATGAAAAAGCTCGATGACAAAGCGCTTTGGGACGTGCGTAAAGAAGTTAAGGCACGGAGTCTGCGCTTTTTGCGCCGCCGTGTAGGTCGTCAGCTTTCACGTCACGGTGTGACGCCCACTGTGATGCAAGGCGCACAAGAACTCTTTGACCCCAATGCCCTGACAATTGGTTTTGCGAGGCGTTTTGCTACCTACAAACGCGCCACACTTATTTTTAGAGATTTAGACCGTCTTGCTAACATCCTCAACAATGCCACGATGCCGGTACAACTCGTCTTTGCAGGAAAAGCACACCCTGCCGATAAGCCAGGACAAAGTTTAATTAGTATTATTCACAACTTGTCAAAAGACCCACGGTTTGCTGGACGATTACTTTTTGTCGAAGATTACGATATGGCGATTGGTCGTGCCCTTACACGCGGTGTGGATGTATGGCTTAATAATCCACGTCGTCCGCTCGAGGCTAGCGGTACGAGTGGTCAAAAAGCAGCCATGAACGGTATTCTAAACCTCAGTATTTTAGATGGTTGGTGGCCCGAAGGGTTTGATGGGCATAATGGTTGGGCCATTGGTGATGGCAGCAGTAATGCAGTCGTTGAAGGGGAAAATGGCGAAGAAAAAATTGATGCCGTGGACGCGGACGCGCTCTATGATTTGCTCGAGCGCGAAGTCGTGCCGCTTTACTATCAGCGCGATAAGCAAGGCATTCCACGCGCTTGGTTAGCTCGTTCTAAAGATGCCATTGCAACGATTAGTCCAATGTTCTCCGCACAGCGTATGGTCAAAGATTATGTGGCCACCTATTATGCTCCTGCCTCGGAACGTTTTGTAACAATGACGAGCAAACATAATGAAGCCGCGAGTGGTCTGGCGGCTTGGCGTACGAATGTAGCGCAACATTGGTCTAGTGTTCAGTTGTCGGCTAAAGCCACTGAGGATAAGTTGCGCAACATTGGTGAAGAGATTGAACTCGAGGCGGTATTTCACCCCAAAGACCTTCAGGATGTCGAAGTTTGTGTCGAAGTAGTCTACAGTCTCGAGGGCGATAATCTAGAGCACAACCTCCGTACTGCCAAAATGACCCGCAAAGGGACCTTAGAGGATGGCAGCGAGCGTTATGTTGCTAAGTTTAAGCCAGAGTTGTCTGGCAGACTTGTTTATGGTGTTCGTGCTTATCCCATCCACAAACGTTTAGTTAGCCCCTTTGATTCTCACGCGCTACGTTGGGCGTAAAAGGCAGAGACGGAAGGCAAGGGCTTAGAGTTTGTTAGAGCTTTAGTCTTCTGTCTTGCTCTTTAACCTCAGGGCAAACGCATTATAAAAAGGCAGGTCAACGGCTAAGCTAAGGCATGAGAGAACTGACCGAAGGGGACATGCCAGAACTGCTAGAGCATTTTCAGGAATTAGAAGACCCAAGAATCGAGCGGTGTAAAGAGCATTTACTGATAGACATCGTAACGATAGCGATATGTGCTGTGATAGGCGGAGCAGAGAACTTTGTAGAGATAGCGACCTTCGGACAAGCTAGAAAAGATTGGTTCGGAAGATTCCTAGTGTTGCCTAACGGCATCCCCTCACACGACACCTTTAACCGTGTGTTTGGCAAGTTAAAGCCGTCCAGTTGGCAGAACTGCTTCATGAACTGGGCAAGAAGTGTGGCAGTACCTGAGTTAGCAGAAGGTGAAGACTATCAGGTGTGTATAGACGGCAAAACTGCTAGAGGTTCAGCCGGGGTTGGGATTGAAGCTGTTCATATGGTGAATGCTTGGGCAAGCCAGAGCGAGATTGTATTAGGTCAATGTGCTGTGGCTGATAAAAGTAATGAAATTACAGCTATTCCTGTACTTATCGAGAATCTGGATGTAGCAGGTGCCGTAGTCAGCATTGATGCAATGGGTACACAAAAAGATATTGCCTGGACCATTCGTGAAGGGCAAGCAGATTACGTTTTAGCCCTGAAAGACAATCACCCCAAGCTCTACGACGATGTTATCTGGTTGTTTGACCATGCTCAGAACCTTCAGTGGCAGAACATTGAGCATGATTATTGGCAAAGTCACGAACAAGCACATGGACGCGGCGAGTTGCGGCGTTGCTGGGTTCTCAAAGATTTAAGTTATCTGGCTGAACATCAAGGCTGGCGTGATTTACAAAGTGTTGCCCTGCTTGAATCTCAGCGCACGGTCAACGGTGTTACCAGCACCGAAAAACGTTACTATCTCAGTAGTTTACCGCCAGATGCCCAACGCATCGCCAAAGCCGTTCGCACTCATTGGCGGGTTGAAAACTCGCTTCATTGGATTCTCGATGTCGCTTTTCGTGAAGACGAGAGTCGCCTTCGTGTTGACCATGCTCAAACTAATTTTATTGTCCTGCGGCATCTTGCGCTCAGTTTATTGCGTCAAGACAAGCAGACAAAACTGGGCATCAAGGCTAAACGCCTCAAAGCTGGTTGGGATACTGCTTATCTTGAAAAAATTCTGGGTATGGCCTAATGCGTTTGCCCTG
>JBOFGY010000012.1:0-7037 GCA_051649365.1 Trueperaceae bacterium | reverse complement strand
GAGAAATTCAAGATTGAAGGTTGAAGATTCAAGATTGTCTGCTATTGTTTGCTTTTTAATTTTTAACCTTTAATTGTTCATTCCTGCCATTGCAAGAACATAAGTCCGCCTTATAAACTATGCGGAACGCTTTACAACGAGCGTTGTTCCAAAGACACGTTGTTCCAAAAACAAAAGGAGGAAAGATGAAGAAACTTTTACTAAGTTTAGGCATAGTCTTTTTCGCAGGGTTGTCATCTGCCCAAGACCTTATTGACGTCTGCTTCCAGTCCAAGTGGTTCCCGCAGGCACAGTTTGCAGGCTACTTCGTCGCCCAGGACAAAGGCTTCTACGAAGAAGAGGGCCTCAACGTCACCATTTTGGACGGCGGCTCAGTGAACCCTAGCGTGCAAGTGTCCAGTGGTAACTGCGACTTTGGCACCGACTGGATTGCAAACATGCTCGTACAACGCGAAGCTGGTCTTAACGTCGTACAGATCGCACAGGTTTACCAAGACTCGGGCTACCGCATGGTTGCACTGAAAGACTCTGGTATTGAAACATTTGCGGATTTAGCGGGCAAAAAAGTTGGTGTCTGGGCCTTCGGTAACGAGTTTGTCAGTCAAGCCATTTTTGCGCAGCAAGAACTCACCTCTGACCTTGACCCCACCGTCACTGAACCCGATGTATCTGCTGTTGTCTACGAATTTGACCCCTCCCTTGTTTTTCCAGATGAAGTAGATGTAGCCAGTGCCATGACCTACAACGAACTCAACCAAATTGTAGGTTTGGGTAATGCACTTGATACACTGAACATTCTCAATCCAGCCGATATTGATGCCCAACTTCTTGAGGACAACATCTTCACCACACCCGAGCTTTTAGCCAATGAAAATTTCAAAGACTCTGGCGTAAGTGGTCGTGAAATCGCCGAGCGTTTCCTCCGCGCAACAATTAAAGGCTGGGATTATGCGGTTGCAAATCAAGAAGAAGCCGTTACGATTGTGATTGGTTACTGCGGTGATACCTGCAACGGTTCAGGTACGACACAGAATCCAGAAATTCACCAAACCTGGCAAATGGCCGAAGTCGCCAAACTCGTCAAACCCACACCCGAAACAACTATCGGCGCACTAGACCCTGCTGCTTTCGAGCGTTCAGTTGAGTTACTCTTGCAAGTCGGACTCATTAAAAATCCTGTCACGCTCGAGGACGTTGTAGACAATAGTGTTTACGAGGCTGTATCAGCACAGTAATAATTAAAGGTTGAAGATTAAAGATTGAAGATTAAAGTGTGGCACGTTTTATCAAATGTGCCACACTTTTTACTTTTCACTCTTCACTTTTTACTCTATATTGTCTTCACGGTGTAAGATAAAAATAAATCATCCAAAAGTGACTAAAACTCCCTGCCAACACGAAGAGATGCCACAGCTCGTGATGACCTAATACACCTGGATAGAGATTAGGACGTTTGAAAAGAAAAACAACTGCGCCCACCGAATAAAATGCACCGCCCAAGAACATAAAAAAGAGTGCGCCAAAAGGTAGCACGTAGTTGAGCGGTTCTAAAATTAGTAAACCCGCCCAACCTAAAAGCACGTACACACCTGTTGAAAGCCAGCGTGGAGCATCGAGATATTTCAGTCTTAGGGTCATGCCGAGTAACGCCATGCACCACACGGCAATAAAAAAGCTCCAGCCAAGCGCAGGGCTATACGACTCGAGCGTAGTGAGAGCTAAGGGAGAGTAACACCCCGCAATCATGGCAAAAATTCCTGCATGGTCGAGGCGTAAAAGTAAACGGCGACGCTTTTGGGTCACTTTCAAACCGTGAAACAGCGAACTCGCCAAATACAGGGAAGTGGAGCTAAAACCATAAAGAATAAAACTGGCAAAATAAAGCGGCTCACCCCAAGACTGATGAAGCAGCATCACCATACCGATGCAGCTAAGAAACGTACCTAAAAGATGCGTTAAACAGTTAACGGGTTCGTGAATGTGCTGGTTTAACCCTTTGAAGGAAAAAGTTGCCCTTGTCATAATCCAGTATGCCAAGAGCTAGGTGTTTATTCTAGGATTTTCGTCACCACGCACTTCACCATTCGTTTAATATGCCTGTTATGCTTTTGCTTATGCACTTACGAATAAAGTCTCTACAAACGAAACCTTCACTGACAAGGCCCCTACAGACAAAGTCCTCACTGACAGACGGAGAGATTTGGCTTGAGTTCATCACCCACGTGCCAGGAGATGCAAAAAAAACCTGGCTACCAGCGGATCACTACCAAATCCAAAATGCCAAGCGTGAGGCCGTTGGCAAAATTGATTTGCGGCTTGGTTACACACCTAAAACTGAAAATTACTATGGCCATATTGGTTACAGCGTAGACGAAAAATTTCGTGGACATCACTATGCAGCAAAAGCCTGTTTGCTTCTAAAACCTGTAGCATTGCAACACGGTATGGGCGTGCTTTGGATTACTTGTAACCCTGACAACTGGCCCTCGCGCAAAACCTGTGAGTCTATTGGCGCAACGTTCGTTGAAATTGTGGATGTACCAAAAGACGACCCGCTTTATTGGCGAGGTGAAATACAAAAGTGTCGTTATCGTTGGGTGATTTATTGATAAACTTGAGTATGGCTAAATCTTTAGATCCATCGCTACTATGCTCGAGGCAAAGAGCATGATCGCTTAACAAGATATCAAAACAGGCTCGAGCATTTCCGCACTCAAGAACTTTTGTTACGCTATTTGCCCAAGCCACCTGCAACCATTTATGACATCGGCGGTGGGGCAGGTATCTATGCACTTTGGTTAGCGAATCAAGGCTACAACGTCCATTTGCTCAACACGATGCTCTTGCATATTGAACAAGCATTAAGGGCGGCAAAGCACGCCAATGTTGTGCTGAAAGACGCTATCGTTTTTTCACCACCCATCGGAACTTCGTCAGGAAAATTTTCGAGACTGGTTTTACGCTCGAGACGTTTGTTGGCGTTGAGGGCGTGGGCTGGCTTTTACAAAACTTTGATGTCATGTGGGATGACTCTGTGAAGCGTGCATGGATATTAAATGTTGTGCGGAGGCTCGAGGGTGAAGAAAACTCTCCTCGGCGTTAGCTCACATCCCATGGCAATCGGGCGTAAATCCGCTTAAACGTGTAAATTTTCCCCATTTTCAGGAGTCATTTTAGTGATAAACTTCCTTCCATCTAAATAAGGAGGACGTATGGCTACCGCCACCCTAGACTCAAAAACGACCACTAAAACACAGGAGTTGCTCGAGCGTCAAAAGAAAGCCCTCTTCCCCGCCATCACCAAAATGATGTATTACGGTGATGAACCCCTCGCTGTCTCCCACGCAAAAAACCAATACCTCTGGGATGTCGAGGGCAACAAATATCTAGATTTTTTCGGCGGTATCCTCACGGTGTCTGTCGGTCATGCAAACGATGAAGTCACGAATGCAACGATTGAACAACTTAAAAAAGTTCAGCACACCTCCGCGCTTTATATGAACGAAATCGTCATTAAAACCGCTGAGAAAATTGGCAAGATTACGCCGGGTCGTTTGCAATCGTGTTTTTTTACAAACTCTGGCTCTGAGGCAAATGAAACCGCCATCATGGCAGCAAGAATGTACACCGGCAACTCGGACATCCTTGCGTTGCGCCACGCCTATTCAGGACGCACCGCCACGACGATGAGCGTAACTGCACACGGCACTTGGCGTATGGGTGGCGTCTTTGATGGTTACATCAAACATGTCCGTAATCCTTATATGTATCGTCGCCCAGGGGGTATGAGCGAAGAAGCCTTTTTAGATTTCTGCGTAGCAGAAGTTGAAGAAGTTCTAGCAACCGTGACATCGGGTAAAATTGCTGCGTTCATGGCTGAACCGATTCAAGGCGTAGGTGGCTTTATTGTCGCACCAAAAGATTATTTCAAGCGCATCCAACCTATTATCAAAGCTGCCGGCGGCGTGATAATTATTGACGAAGTACAAACAGGTTGGGGACGCACGGGTAAACATTGGTGCGGTGTGGAACACTGGGGCATTGAACCAGAAATCATGGTCTTTGCAAAAAGTATTGCCAATGGTGGCGCGGTTGGCTGTACGATTACTACACCTGAAATCGCTGAAGCCGTACAAGGTTTAACACTTTCAACCTTTGGTGGGAATCCTGTAGCGATGGCAACAACACTTGCAACAATCGAATACATGGAGAAGAACAAAGTTTGGGAAAACGCTGAAATCCAAGGTGGAAAATTAAGAGCATTCCTCGAGGCTGAGCAGAAAAAATATCCTTGGATTGGCGACGTGCGCGGTATGGGTCTTATGCAAGGCATGGAACTTGTCAGCATAGACGGTAAGAAAACACCTGACAAAACTCGAGCAAATGCTCTTATTAACGCCGCACGCAAACGTGGCTTTCTCATTGGTAAAGGCGGGCTTTACGGCAACGTGATTCGTATGTCACCCCATCTCAATGTCAGCTCTGAAGACATGGTGTCAGGTTGTGAACTGCTGGGTAAAGCACTCGCCGATGTAGCCTAGAACTTCCGAAAGTTGATGACAGGCTCGAGAATGACTCGAGCCTGTTTCTTTTTACCGTTTTGTGTTAGAGTTCAGCCATCACTGGTCAAATGTAACAATCCATCAATAAAATTTAAAAAACAAAGTTAAGGAGGACTATGAATCGTAATTTTTTAGCTATTCACAGGGGTAAGCTTTACTACGAAGTTTCAGGTGAAGGCCATCCGCTCATTTTACTTCATGCTGGTATTGCCAACTTACGCATGTGGGATGAGCAAATTGAAGATTTTTCTAAGCACTATCAGGTTATTTGCTACGATGCTCGAACCTTTGGCAAATCTACCTCTGAAGCTGTCGAGTTTTCAAATCGCCAAGATTTACTCGAGTTACTCAATCATTTGAAAATTGATAAAGCACATGTTTTGGGTATCTCGCGAGGCGGTTCTATCGCTATGGATTTCACGCTCGAGTACCCAGCTAAAGTTTCTTCGCTCGTCATGGTTGCATCTAATCCAAGTGGTTTTTACCACGACGATACTGAGATCGAGAAAACCTATTTTGCTCGAGATGAAGAAGTATTGGGAGCTAAAAATACTGAAGCAATGGCTGACCTTGATGTGGAAATGTGGGCAGATGGACCAGGGCAAAGACCAGAACGTGCAAATAAAAGCGTGCGTGAAAAAGTTCGTGCTATGGTACTCGAGCATTATCAGAATTATTTTGCAACTTTTCCGAATGAAGAGCCAGTCTCTTTACCACTCAAACCACCTGCTGCCCAACGCCTAATAAGCATCCCTGTGCCAACGCTCGTGATTACAGGAAGTCTCGACTTTAGTTACACCCACGCTGCTGCCGAACTCATGACTCGAGACATTCCCAACACGAAACACGTCTCGATTCCTGACGTGGCACACATGGTCAATATGGAAAAACCAGAAGAGTTTAACAAGGTGGTGCTCGAGTTTCTCAATCATCTTTTTTCTGCATTATCTTTTTGAGGTGGTTCAATGGGCAAACAACAGAAATCTATTTCGACGTATCCATAGTAAAACAGGAAAAGCTCGAGCAACTCTTTGAAACTCTTCCTTACTTTGCAGGTCGTACAGGCAATGTATTTCACTATTACAATCAACCCTTTGAAAAAGAACGTAGCCTCGGTGAAGAGTTATGCATTGAAGTAATCGAAGAAAAATTTTACTTAGGCCAAATCGAAATCAAGGGTTATGGGCTCAATTTTTATTTTTACAGCCACGAAGACCTCATGCAAAAAACTATGAAACTGTCGTGGAACAACTTCTCGAACTTAGGCTAATACTCGAGCTAGAACCCCACGTGCTCACCCCAACCCTTGAAGACGTTGCTAATGTCATTACTTACAAAGTAGCAATTAAACGCAAACCTCATCGCCAGCGAAAACGCAACGATTAGAGCATTGAAGTCTAGCACTAATCTCCAAACTCCACAAAAAGCTAAAATTAGTCAATGAACTTTCGTATCGGTTACGGAGAAGACTCGCACGCTCTAACAGAAGGTCACCCGCTTGTCATTGGCGGTGTAACCATTCCAAACAGTCCATTTGGCGCGCTTGCCCATAGTGATGGCGATGTGCTCCTCCACGCACTTTCAGACGCGCTACTCTCGAGCTACGCTCTCGGTGACATTGGTCATTATTTTCCACCTTCCAATGAAGCTTACAAGGACATGGACAGCAAAAAGATTTTAGAACTCGTCCTGGGCATCATACGAAAAAATTTAGGAGTGTTCCAAATTCAAAACCTGGCAGTCGTCATCACACTCGACAAACTTAAACTCGGTAAACACCGAGAGGCAATTCAGCAGCAAGTAGCTGAATTGTTGAGCCTCGAATCACACAACGTCGGCATCACCTTCAAAACGAGTGAAGGCTTGGCGACAGAGCATATTCAGGCGCGAGTTACAGTCTTACTAGCAGTAGACGGAGAAAATAGGTAAGGTTTTTGGTTGTTCTTTATTTTGTAAAGGCAAAAACGAACACTGCAAAAAAAGACCACTGTGAAAAACGAACAATGAGTAACTTTCTGGAGGATTCTGTGCCCGCAATTGTTGGACAAGCTAAGTCGCACCAATTTTCAAACTCAAAGCCAGTAATGACACTGAGATTTCGCTCGAGGATTTTAAAGGTAAAAAGCATGTCATTCTCGTCTTTTATCCACTCGATTTCTCACCGACATGCAGCGTCCAACTGCCCGAGTACAGCAACCGCAAAGAAGATTTTGAAAGACTGAATGCAGAAGTGCTTGGCATCACGTGCATGTGGAATGATGTGGAGCGGTTGGGTGGGTGTCCATCGTAACCAAAACGCTGCAAGCTCAAGAACGGGATGAAGCGGCAAGAACAGCCTGGCGGGAAGCTGTCTTAAACCTCGCCCCTGACAAGCGGGTATTTCTGGATGAAACGTCCGGCTGGTTAGGGATGACACGGTTGGTTGTACGCTCGTGTTCTGGGTGGTGGGCGCATCGACGACACCGCACCCAAGCA
>JBOFGY010000011.1:0-2059 GCA_051649365.1 Trueperaceae bacterium | reverse complement strand
TCGTCCAGACTTCGGGTGGTGGAATGGTCTCGAGTCTTTTTGTAATATCTTTCGAGGCTTCTGTATCTGTTTTCAGATGATTGACAAGACCTTTTAAGTGACCCGCACCAATCACGACGAGAACGTTTTTATGCGCTTTACTCTCTCTGAGTTTTGCGGCCATGTATTGGTCACGCTCAGCGATAAGTGGTGTGTAAAGTTTTTCCGATGACTGTGCAAATTCGCTAAAGGTAGACTCGAGCATATCCCCTTGCTTTAATTTTTCAATATCTTCTTCAGAAATTTTTTCGTTGCTAAACACACCCGCGAGTAACCCTGAAAAAAGCGTCATGCGTTGCCAAAACCCCACGTTTCTATAGACACGGCGCAAGGTTATACCGACTTCGCGGTCAACCAGAAGAAGTGGTAAGTTCGTTTCTTTTGCCGCTTTAATAGCCACACGCATTTCTTGGCCTGGTTCAATGCCAAACTGGTCAGCAATGCGCTGTTGAAAAGCACTGAGGGCAAGGTTTGCGGCCATCATACCCGCTTTGCCCTCGCGCAAGACTTTGAATAAATCCATCTTTGACCAACGGTCTGGATCGGTGAGGGCCGCGTGACGGCCTGGATCAAGTTCGATAGCAACCGCGTCAAACTCGCCGGTTTTAATGAGGTGTTCCACGGCATCAGCACTGGTTTTGGAAACGTGGGCAGTTCCCAAAATGGTATAGCGCACACCGTCACGCTCGAGGATTTCTATCGGTTGATTCTCGAGCAAAGTTTTTTGAGTAGCAGCTACTGCTTCACTTGTAGCGGTAGACACGGGTTCTGGCTTGGTTGATTCAGGCTTCGTCAATTCAGACATAGAACACAGTTTACAGCCTTTTGATGAAGAGGTTGTATGGGCACTCTTGATTCCTTCACTGGAGAAGGGGCTCTGTCTAGCAACTACTTTTGGTAGACTTTGACATATAGAGGTTTTCAGATTAGCTAACTAGGCCCCCCCTATAAATACGCAGCAAAAAACGATATGTTGGACAAATATCATCAGTAAAAAGTTAGAAAAGAGACGAAGCTTTTTGGCTTCGTCTATAACTAGGTTACCTTTGGAACCTAGTAGAGAGTTCGTTAAAGGAAAAGCTAAAAAATAGACACAAACCCTTTTTAGGGTTTGTGTCAACTAAACTACAGAGGTAGTTTAGTTAGTCGAAATGTATGATTCAGTCATTCCCGGTTGCTCTCGGTAATGCTTACCTCAATCATATCCAGCTCCTCAATAATTTGTAAAAGGTGCTGATTCATCAGATTGAACGTAACACATAGATAAATCAAACATATACCAACGATGAATTTAAACATGACGTAATACATAGGTAGACATCACTACAAAGGTTACAGCAAAATAATTAAGCTAACATTACAATCTTTTAGCCTAAGTCTTCGCAAAACGCTTACAGTTGTGAGTTAATGGTCCGGTTTTAGCCTTCCACACGCCCTATTGTTCTAAAATAATCATTTATTTACTTTTAGTACCTTTGCGATACTATCCCTTATTCATGTCTGTCAGGTTCAAAGAATTGCGCCTATACGTCGCAAGGTATCTTGTAACATGACTCTCGAGACTTCCCTCGGAGCCACGTTACTTTTTACTGCCAGCGCAGCCGCCACACCCACCGCCTGCCCCATCGCCATACACTGCCCCATACTCCTTACAGAAGCGTGTGCGTCGTGGTCGGCAGATAGGCAGCGACCTGCTACGAGGAGGCCATTTACGTTTTGTGGCACGAGTGAACGGTAAGGAATGTCGTAGGTTTCACCGTCAGGAAGATATTGCCACACCGTGTCGCTGCCGGCGTGGTGGTCTTCAATGGGTGCGCCGCATTTAGCCACAGCATCGTCAAACTTTCTTGCTGAGATTACGTCTTGTTTGTTAAGGCGGTATTCACCAAAAATCCTGCGACTTTCTCGCACACCGATTTGATGGCTAAAGCCGCCAAGTTCTGCTTTTTCGTAACCTGGCACTTTGTCAATGAGAAAACGGGTGTACTCCATGCCTTGTCTGCGTCCTTCGATTTCGGCG
>JBOFGY010000010.1:0-52619 GCA_051649365.1 Trueperaceae bacterium | reverse complement strand
TGGCTCAACCCCGAGGATTATGCTGAAGAGCAACTCCTCTTCTACAAAGTCACCCTCGCCCTTGCTGCCGTAGGTTCAGCTTTGAACATCAATTTCTCCGACGTGGCTTTAGTTTAAGGTAATTGTGTACGACTACTATCAAGATATTTTTAAGAAGAAAAGTGTATTTACTTGGCTTAAACTAAATGGCATATAAACATGTGTCCCAAATAGTTCACAGTTTACGACGACATGCGAAACCGTAATACTCTAAATCTGTTCTATCTGTGAAATCTGCGGATAAACAAAACCTTAAGACAAAGGAGAGACTATGGCCGACGCAACCTTTGCCAACCAAAAGTCCGCCCTCGAGGCTAAAATTCAACTCGTGGCTGCTGACCCCATTCCTGCCCCCCAATCCCCCCGCTCACCCTATCACCTCACTGAAGAACAAGTTTGCTTTTTTGACGAGAACGGGTATCTCGTACTAAAACAGTGGATTACAGGTAACTTGTTAGCGCGTTTGCAAGAAGCAGGCAACGTGTGGATTAAACAAGGTGAAACTTTGCGCCAAAAGCAGCTCACGGGTGGAACCCTTACGCCTCGAGAAGAAGATCTCGTACGCGACCTTGCTTTTGCCAAACGCGACGAAGGTGAAGTCTTTTTTCGCGTGAACTACCTCCACAACAAAGCCGAAGACGTATCGCTCGAGCTCCTCGGCTGCCCACAAGTTTTGGGCGTAGCTGAATCCCTGTGCGGTGAAAACTTAGTACCAACGTATGAAAGCATGGTTTTCAAAAAAGCAGGTGACGGCGAAAAGATTCCTTGGCACCAAGATGCGGTTCACACCCGCAAGCACCGCGTTTTTAATTTTGACCTGTACCTAGACGAATCTAAAAAAGACAGTGGAGCCCTGCGCGTCGTACCAAAGTCGCAAAAAGTGATTCAAGATGCTTGTGGTGTAGCTGAGCATCATGGCTGGAACTTGCCGAATGTCGTGCAAGTCGAACTCGAGCCTGGTGACGTACTTCTTCACGATGTGATGGTATTGCACGGCTCCGAGCACACACTTGGCAAAGCCTTGCGCCGTACTATCTACTACGAATTCCGCAACACCGATATGGTGACAGAGGAAGGCCCTTGGGATGAAGATTGGGTCAGCCGCAGACTGCGTTTAATCCCTGTCGCGCTTAGAAAGTTTTCGGCACGTTATCCAGATCATACACAATTCCAGTGGAATATTGCCGATGCTTTGCGCCCTATGCCTATCGGTGATGATGCGACAGAACTGAAAGTCGCGCATGTATGGCATTCACCAGGAGCTTATTGCTCAGCAACAAGTACGCCAGTAGGAGTGTTTGAACGCGCGATGCAAAGGCTCGAGGCCAACACCTAGACGCTTTTATACACTTTCGACTCCGCACACAGAGATTGCTTCGCGGCTTTATCAACGATGAGTCCAGAGCATTTTAAATTAACCTTCAGCTGTAGCTCACAATGACGAGTGATTCGTCATTGTGAGCTACAGCGTAAGAGGTGCGAACCTTTTCTAAGGCCAAGCCTTACCGAAGCCGTGAAGCAATCCTGTTTTTTTCTCGGATATTCGCCTGATAATTCGCCCGAGTTCACCATAATTTGAAAATGTCACTATATCTAAACCTATGAACGGATTATGTTCGCGCTCGCAAATACCTACAAAGTGGACATTCGCCTCATGCGCGGCTTCATAATCAGCCATGGAATCGCCAATAAATATCAGCTCCTTATACTGCTGATTAATTCGCTTCAGTGCGCTTACTTTTGCAACAGGATAGCCAAATACTTCTCGGAAAAAGTCTCGAATATGAAGTCGCTCGAGTTGCTCTACAACTTCCTTAAGTGGTGCAGAAGAAGCAACAAATTTATCTACCTTAAGCATTCGCGCAAAATCTACAAAGCCTTGTTTCACAGGCACGTTTAGCAACATGGTCTCTAAATTTTTTGCATAGGCATTAAGATGGTTGTTTACGTTTTGCTCGAGATGATCACTCTTCAAAATTTCCTTGAAAACATACTCGAATTTTACTTTTCTGGGTACGCCTCTGTTGCTCTCGTTGTAGCATTTGATTTCTGCATAATGTGGTGAGTCCCAGAAGAGGCTCGAGAAAGCTTCTTTTTTGATGGCTTCACTATCTATGACAGTGCCATCCAAATCAAATACGACAGCAAGTTCAGCTCGAGAGTATCTTGTCATCATCATCGTGCGGGTCAATCCAAAACCGAACCTACCCATCTTCAGACTGTTTTGGCAAAAGCACCATGATGGTCTCGAGGGTTTGTTGATGTGTCATAACGTGCAGCTTAGCACAATGGAAAATTTTACTCGTAATTCGATTTCGAGTATGCTCAGCTCATGCCTCAACCCGCCACCAGAGTCAACACCCTCTACGAATCCACCATACGCGGTCTTACCGTTTACGCCGTCAGCAAAGGAGCCATCAACTTAGGACAAGGCTCCCCCGACTTTAACCCGCCTCAAGAACTTTTAGATGCTGCTAGCAAAGCCCTAGCTGAAGGCTGGAACCAATACGTGCCCACTTGGGGCATTCCTGAATTACGCGAAGCCATCGCCAATAAAACTGAACGCTTTTACGGCTTTCTCCCGAACCCTCAAACAGACGTAACGGTAACGTGTGGCGTGACTGAAGCCGTAATTAGTGCGCTCGTTGGACTTGTTGATAAAGGCGATAAGGTGGTGATTCTCGAGCCCGCTCATGAAAACTATCATGCAGGTGTAGTCTTCGCAGGTGCCGAAGCAATCTGGGTTCCCATCCGTCCGCCCGATTTTACATTCGACCCTGACGAACTTAAAAAAGCCTTCGCGGAAAAGAATGTCAAAGCGGTTATTTTTAACACGCCCCACAACCCGAGTGGGCGTGTGTTTCGTCATGAAGAGTTAAAACAAATTGCCGACCTTTGTATAGAGCATGATGTCTTTGCTATTGCTGATGAAATCTACGAACATATGGTCTTTGATGGACTCAAACATATCCCCATCGCTACGCTGCCAGGCATGATGGAGCGCACCATCACCATTAGTGGTTTGTCCAAAAGTTATTCGGTGACAGGCTGGCGAGTAGGTTATACGATTGCACCTGAAGCGTTAACAAATGCGATACGGAAAATTCATGACTTCACAACGATTTGTTCACCTGCGCCGTTGCAAAAAGCTGGGATTACCGCAATTAATTTTAGTCAGGAGTACTACGATTGGTTAACGCAATACTACTTAGAGCGGCGTACGAGAGCCATAAAGATTTTCACGGACGCGGGTTTCTTAATACCGACACCCGAAGGTGCCTATTACACCCTTGCCGATTTTCGCCCCGTGGCTGACCGCCTCGGCTTAAACCACGATGACGAAGCTTTCGTTTACTGGATGATTGATAACCTCGGCATTGGCTCTATTCCAGGCTCTAGCTTTTACCGCAGCGACCCTAGTCTTGGCAAAGGGCGTATTCGCTTTGCTTTCCCAAAGAAAGACGAAACGCTTGACAAAGTAGAGGAGCGGTTCTCGAGGCTTGCCCAACTATAGATCTCACAGACAATTCATAAATCTCCCCCGTACGATAAACCCCGCATGCGCCGTGAAGCCCTAGTAAACAACCCGACAAGTAACACAACCCCTATTGTGGAACCCTCCTCTACCTCGGCCCAACCTAAACGGAATGCGAGTCGTGCAGCTCTTACCCTTATGGTAGGTACTTTAGCAAGTCGCATCACAGGGTTTTTGCGAACCTCACTTCTCAATCAGCTTTTTAGTGAACGCATCACCGATGCCTTCGTTATGGCCCAGCGCGTCCCTAATTTATTCAGGGAGCTACTTGCCGAAGGCGCACTCACAAACTCATTTATTCCTGTTTATAAATCGTTGTCAAAAGATGAAGCGAAGAAACTCTCAGGCGCACTTCTCGGTTTACTTCTTCTTGTTAATGGTGTGTTGTTGGCAGTGGCCTACCTCGCTACCCCGTGGATTGTAGATTTATTTCTTACTGACAATGGCAATATTGATAGAACTTTGGCCGCGCAACTGATCCAGATTGTTTTTCCCTTTTTAACGATGGTGTCCTTATCCGCTTGGGTAATGGGCATTCTCAACGCCGAAGAGGCCTTTCTCGCCCCTGCTTGGGCTCCTGTCTCACTTAACATTATTTCTGTTGTTCTCATGCTGCTTTTTCCAGACAACGCGGTTTGGCTTGCCCTGGGTTTTGTCCTTGGTGGACTCGTGCAATTTTTGGTACAGCTCCCTGCCCTCTTCAAACGCAAGCTCGTGCGTTTAGGTAACTCGCTCCTAGAAAATGTCTGGCACCCACAACTCGTTGGGGTTTTACTCCTCATGATTCCTTCCGCATTTACGACGGGTGGTCGGCAAATTGTTTCAGTCATCACGACCAATATTCTTGACGCGTTACCAACGGGCTCAACCACAGCTTTAGGGAACGCAGAACTTTTTGTCAGTTTAGTCATTGGGCTCTTCGCCGTATCACCAACGCTCGCGTTTTACTCGAGACTCTCTGACAACGCTGTTCATGCACCCGAAAAATTTAAGGATACTCTCCTTAATGGCTTACGCCTCATTACGTTTCTTATTTTGCCCGCAGGTCTTATTCTTTCAGTCCTCGCAAGACCCATGGTCGAAACTCTGTTTAACTGGATGACAATCTTGGGTGGCACAGGAACGAAGCCGAGCGTCATCACCTATTCAGTAGATGCACTTATTCCATTTGGGTTAGCAATGTTTCCTATGGGACTAAACACACTGCTGATTCGCATTTTTTATATTCGCAAACGCATCACCACCGTCGTGCTCATTACAGTGCTTTATCTTGCATTGCAAGCCTATTTGTCTTACGCTTTTGCGCCTTCGATGGGTATAGCTGGGCTTTCTTGGGCGAATGTCGTGGGGCAATGGGTGCAACTTGCTTTCCTCCTCGTATTTGTATGGCGACTCGAGCGTTTTCACATCACCGAACTTACCAACCAAGTGTGGCGTGTCACCCTCGCGGCAGGGTTAGCGAGTCTCGCCACTTACGCATTAAGTTATTTACCCTGGACGACAGGATGGTGGTCAGCCTTCGGACAGACAGCTTTAGGTGTAACTGTCTTCGGACTAAGCTACGCGCTCTCGAGTTATCTACTAAGGGTCAGCGAAATCACGCAAATTGTGCAACGCCTCCGCAAAGTAACTTAGCGATATAGCCAAGGCAGAAAGCAAAGGGTGAAGTCTAAACCAAACGCCTTCTGCCCCAGTTTTCTACATCCTCTCATCTTCAATTTCTAGAATAGTCCTCTTTCTGTATTTCAAAGGAGAAGCTTATGTCACTTAAAACTGCATTTACAGACGATGAATGGTTCTTGCTCCTCAGCACCCCTTCTATGATTGGAGCGAGTGTCGCAGCGGCTGGACAAAGTGGACTCGGTACGGTGAAAGAAGCCATTGCGAGCCTCGAGACCATCGCTGGAGCTGCAAAGCAATATAGCAACAACGAACTCATCAGTGAGCTTGTGAGTCGCGCTGAGAGCCGCGAAGATGCCAAAGCCCAAGCTAGCAAATACACCGAGATGGCCAAAACAAAATTGCAAGGCAAAAAACCTGAGCAGCTTACCGCAGAAATGCTCGAGGACACCAGAAAAGCCGTCGCGCTGATTCAACAAAAAGCTCCGAACGCGCTTGAGGATTACAAACAGTGGTCACTCGCCATTGCCGAAAAAGTTGCGAATGCCGCGAAAGAAGGTGGCTTTTTAGGCTTTGGAGGCGAGCGCGTCAGTGCAAGTGAAAAAACACTTATTGATAATATTAAGGGTGCGCTAGAAGTTGCTTAGGCGGCAGAGGGCTAAGGCAGAGAATAGAGGGCAAAGAGCAAAAAAAGCCTTTGCCCTCGCCCTGGCTTTCACTTTGCCTCGAGCCAGTTGTCACCTATGCCAACCTCAGCTACGAGCGGTACCGCAAGTTTATACGCGCTCTCCATAGTGTTATGGATTAACGCTGCAACAGTGTTTACGACAGCTTTAGGTGCTTCAACAATAATTTCATCGTGAACTTGCAACAGCAAACAAGCGTCATGTTCTTTTAGTTTGGGGGCAAGTTGAATCATAGCAAGTTTCATGATGTCAGCCGCCGTGCCTTGAATAGGCATATTGTAAGCAGTGCGCTCGGCGTATTCACGCAAGTTTCTGTCTTTAACGTTAATGTCTGGAATCATGCGACGACGACCTAACAACGTTTCGACGTAGCCGTGCTTGCGACAAAACTCGAGCGTAGTATCAATGTAGTTTTGCACGTTGGGATAACCTGCAAAATAGGTTTTGATGTAGGTGTCTGCCTCGCTATAATCAATGCCAAGTTCACGGGTAAGACGGTGTGCAGACATACCGTAAAGCACACCAAAATTAATAATTTTTGCGACGCGGCGCATATGAGGTTGCACCGCCGCAAGATCAACATTGTAAATGCGTGACGCAGTGCGCGCGTGAATATCCTCCCCTTTGCTAAAGGAGTCAATGAGTGCTCCTTCATTGGCAATATGCGCTAAGATACGCAGCTCAATTTGTGAATAATCTGCGACTAGAAGTTTATTGTCTGGCGCAGCCACAAACGCTCTGCGAATTTCGCGGCCTACTTCGGTACGAATGGGAATATTTTGCAAATTTGGATTGACGCTTGATAAACGCCCCGTCGCCACTGTTACTTGATTAAAGGTCGTGTGAAGCCGTTTGGTTTTTTCATTGACGAGTTTTGGGAGCGGGTCTAAATACGTGCCTTTGAGTTTGGAAAGTTCGCGGTAATCCAAAATCATGGCCACCACAGGATGCGTATCCCGCAAAGGCTCGAGAGCTTGCACCGACGTAGACTGTTTTCCCGTCGTCGTTTTCTTTCCTGCTTGCAAACTTAATTTGTTAAAAAGCAAATCAGCAACTTGGTCACGTGAGTTTAAATTCAGCTTGTCATTGTCCGCCATCGTACGCACGTTGTCCTCGAGCGCGCCTAGTTGGGCCTCGAGCGTCTTCGCTTGCTGCCCGAGAAGTTCACTATCAATCGTAATACCTTTTTGCTCCATGTCTGCCAACACGGATTGTAAGGGCTTTTCAATGTTTTCGTAAAGTTCTTTTTGTTTTGGCTCGAGCTTACTCGGCAATGTCTTTAAAAGTTCCGCTGTAATAATGGCACGACTTCCCGCACTCGTTCCCCATTCACCTACGTCATATTTTCTTGCTACGGTTTCGGGTGTGGCACTGTTTGGGTCTAGCACGTACGCCATAAGGAGTGGGTCATCTCCTGGTACCGCCTCATAACCTGCGTTACGTGCATAAACGGTAAGGGCCTTTGCGTCACAAGCATGTAGCTCTTGCGCATGGCTAAAGAAACCACGCTTCTCCTCGTCATCTTTCATCGTAGCGACACTATCACTTGTAGCAACCGCAATATCCGTAATGTTTGCAATCATAGGATTGATGTCTGAAAACACGTAGCCCACTGCACCGGAATAAAACGAACGTCCCCAAGGCACGCTTTTATAGTCGTAGCTTGGTGCCTCCACGAAATTAAGTTCGCGCAACACCGATGTAAACTCGAGTTCTGTAAGCAGTGTCTTCAAGTTTTCTTTATCCATCTCACGCATAGCCCACGTTTGCGGCGTGACCTCAATCGGCGCATCCGTGACGATAGCAGAAAGTTGTTTGGAAAATTTTACGTTCTCGAGCGAGTCCTGAATTTTCTTAGCTTGAGCTTTGGGCTCCACTGTAGCTAGGTTTGCGAGGATGTACTCGAGACTGCCATATTTCTCGAGAAGTTTTTGGGCAGTTTTTGGGCCAATGCCTTTCGCACCTGGAATATTGTCCGAAGCGTCACCAATGAGGGCGCGGTAATCAATCCACTGCTCGACGGTCACACCGTATTTTTCAAAGACTTCTTTAGGACCATAACGGTCATTTTTGTCAAGACCACGCACGCAAATTTTTTCACTGACCAGTTGATAAGCGTCACGGTCACTCGTCACGATTTCGACGCTGTAGCCTTGTTCCTCGAGGCGTTTGGCAATCGTGCCGATTAAATCATCCGCTTCTAAACCTGCTTGCTCAATTTGGAAAATACCCATGTAGCGAATGAGCTTCTTAATGATGTCAATTTGTGGATGCAAATCATCAGGAGCCGCTGCACGACCCGCTTTGTAAGCTTCATATTGTTCGTGGCGAAAGGTTTTGGCGGGTGCATCAAAGGTAACAATTGTCGCGTCGTTGTCACCTTCTTCTTTTAAGATACGTTGAAGCAAGCGCAAAAAACCGTAAACGGCATTCGTCGAAACACCTTGGCTCGTCGACAGATTTTGAAAAGCAAAATAGCTGCGGTAGGCCAGCGCGTGACCATCTATGATAACGACTTTGTGACCGTTTGGCCCTGCGGGTGCTGGGCTCACACTTGGTGAACTCGTCTTCATTTTTGTGGGCTGAGTTTCCTTGAGCTGAGGTACGCCATTTTGGGTACTCTCGGCCTCAAAAAGTGAGGTTTGTTTAGGCATGAGGTTAGTTTAGCAACTACGAACCCTTCCCTGTGACCCTCGAGGTTGCAAGAAAGCTAACAAACTGCTACGTAACGCCTTTATAAGAATTGCCTTACCACCCTTCAAGATAGTCGTGAAAGTAAAGAAGTATAATGTGCAGATTTCCATACCCCCCCGACAGTCTCATTGTATACTTACTCAAGCAGTCTTTGGGGGGAAAGACTGAACCATCTAAGACCGTAGACTCGAGTAGTTCTGCATCCTACTCTCAAGGTCACAAAGACTGGTAGTTAGACCTTAAGTTCATTGGCTATACTTAGGGCATATCACAATTTGTTGCACCTATTGTCTGGCACGAGAAAGAGACGGCTATGATAGAAAAAGCTGTACCTAGGGCTGTAGCGGGGAACTCTATACCCCAAACGGTCATTGCCCAACCTAAACTTCCTATTTTGGCTTATTACAGCTTCTCCCCTCTTGGGAAAACTTGGCCCTACGCGCTTGACCCACATCGCCTTGACGAGCACCTTGCCTATTTGCGTGAACGTAACTTTTTCTCACTTACCCTTGCAGAGACAACGCAACATCTGCACCTGTCGGCCAAACCCATTGCCCTCACCTTTGATGGAGCCTTTCAGGATTTTGAACGCGCTCTACCCATTCTCGATAAGTATAATTTTACTGGCGCACTCTTTGTCCCTACAGCTTTTGTGGGCAAACAAAGCAGCTGGCTCGACCCCGCCCAACACCGCCCTCTCCTCGACTGGGCTGCGCTCCGTAGTCTGGTCAATATAGAAATTGGTGTGATGGGTCACGATTATCTTAACTTTACCCAAGTCAGCGACGAGGAGGCCAAGCAAGACATGCTTCGCTCCAAAGATTTGCTCGAGGATAAACTTGGGGTACCGTGTCAGTTTTTTGCCTACCCAACTGGTCATTATCAGGCTTCAACGCTGCAACTCGTTAAGGAAGCAGGCTTTGTTGCAGGCTACGGTTTGCACAGTAAGCTCGAGACCATGCCAGCCTCTGTCTCGAATTATGCTCAACCACGCCTTGCCATTAACCATCTCACGCTTCTCTCGGATATTGTCGGTTCAACGGAAAAACAAAGTCGCTTTTCTCTCATGAAAATTTTTAGACCTCAACGTCCGCCGCGCCCGAGCGCACCTAGAAACATGTATATACCGCGGCCACCTACACGGGTCACAACGGAGCAAGTTCGGCAAGAACGCAGTCAACACGGTTTGCCACGCCCAGGACTCACCCCTCCTACATCTTTTCCTCAACCCCTCTCTTCCCTCCCCCATGCCGAGGGACAACGACCTCAACCCCCTATGGAATTGCGTGCACCACGCCCTCAAACGGAAGCTCGTAACATACCTGCTGGTTTAGGTATACCTGCTGGTTTGGGTATACCTGCTAGTCCAGGGCCGAGCAGTTCCCCTTTACGCCCCCGCAGTCAACAGGAACACATTGAGCGTAAAGAGAGTGACCGCATCACCGACCTCGAGCAACAAGGTGACTTTCTAGCTGACCTCAAAACTCTTATCGGACAACAGCAAGGGCGGCACCTCGTCGAATACACCATGTTTTTAGCCGCGACCGAGCGGCTCCAAGCCGCTCATGAAGCGGGCATTTTTGCCCCAGACCGAGTGCGGGCGGTCTACCAGATGAAGGCCCACCTCGAGATGGCCCTCGCAAACGAGCGCAAACAATCCACCGACCAACAACGCCTGCAACTTCAGGGTTATCTCGATAAATTTATGGTGATGCCGGTTCCCGAAGCTCTCACAACCTCTGTCGAAAATGTGCGGCAGATTTTGCAAGAGTACTTAGAACAACTCGAGGTTGAAGCCTTACCTGAAGATGTGCTAAAAAGCACCGAACAACTCGCGCTTAATCTCGAACAACGTCTCAACGCCACTTACCGCTCGAGCCTGCAACGCCTCGTTCACGAAGCCACCGACATTAAAGCCATGGATTTCCTCGTGATTTTGCAGCGTGCGAGCAACGCCTTAGACCAAGGCACTTATCCTGATCTACCTTCCTTAGAGCATGCCTTTGCTTTACTCCGCGACGCAGACGCAGCTAGTGCGAATTTATATCAGCGTTCGCAAAAGTTTGCTACCGACCTCGCCAATGCCGCCCGCACTTTTGAAACCGTGTCAGCTCTTAACAATGAAGAGGTCACGATGGTGCGCCAACTGCTTTACTATTTACTAAGTCAACGCGACATGTTCCCCAAGGTGTCTCCTGCCATGCAGCAAGAACTCGAGACCACCCTTCAAGAAGTCCGTAGTTTGCTAGAAGGGCTCGAGAAAGATCATCAAGCTACCAAGGCCATCGCCGCGCAACTTGCCAGCGATACGGACAATGTCTTTAACATGCTTTTTGGAAATGAAGGGCAAAGTACTAGTGGAAAACCCTAAAGGCAGAAAACATAACCCTTGATTGCGCACTCAAGAAATGTTGGGAATCTTTTTCTCGTCAAAATACTTGTCTGCTCGTTCATCGTTTCTTGGGTTTGCGAATTGAAAAATAACCCTCGAGAGTTACGCTACAGATTATGTTCGCGCTCTCGAGGGTTGTTCTTTTAATAATCTAGCAACTGTAATCAAACAAATGCCAAACCTACAAACATCAAAAATCGTCCTTCAATAGTGCATCAATTAATTCGGGATAGAAGCGATTATTTTCTTTGTCAAATACGGCCCACTCCCCATCATCAAAAGTCCAGTATTGCCAAGTGATATTTCTTGATTTGAGTTCACTAACAACGTATTCAATGTAACGTAACCTAGAAGCTGGCTCAACATCATCAATAACACCCCACTCGCCTATAAAGATAGGACGGTTATGTTTTTTCGCCCAAGCTTCGGCATTGTTTAATGCTGTGAGAATGTCAGCCTTTTCGCTTTCAGTACCATTCCATACTTTTGTTGTATAATCAGGCGATCTTCCGTAATGAGTGAAATTGATAGGTTGATACATATGTATAGGCACAATAATGTTTCTATCATTGGCAGGTAAGGCTTGTGCAAAGGTATCATTAAGACCTCCACGAAAGGCATTATTATACTCCGCATTTCCAATAATGACTTGCCGTGTGGCATTATTTCCTCCCGTACCTCGAATAGTTTTCAAACCTTCTTGCAAAAAGTCGCCCCAATATACATTATCTATTGTAAAGCATTGGTTTTCAGGTAAAATATCTGTACACTTTTTACCTGAAGAATCACTACCGTTATGAGGTTCATTCAAAAGTTCAAAGTACAAACTGTCATTGCTGTAATCGTTGTAATGCTCCGAAATTTGCTCCCACAGCTTCATAAATTTGGCACGATGGGCAGGAGGATTAAAGTATAACGAGTTATAATCCTCACCATAATGACCCCAGTTCAACATAGCTAATACCACTACCAATTCGTGCTTGTGAGCCCAAGAAATAATCTCGTCTACTCGAGCAAAGAAGGTTGGGTCAATAGTATGATTATCATCAATGGTATGAGTTGACCAACGAATTGGAAGGCGAAGACTTTTGAACCCTGCTTCTTTAGCAAGACGTATATGCTCTTCTTGAACTTTGAATCCATCATGCCACTCGCCCTCGATTGGTGACTCCAAAGTACCACCCATATTAAGACCAGGGCCTAACTGCCAATCAATAGGAGTAGTAGGTTCGGTGGGTTCCGTAGGTTCCTCTTCAGGTTCCGTGGGTTCTGTGGGTTCTGACTCGCCCCCATTATACGTTAGCGAAATATCATCAAAGCAATACACCTGACGCTCACTCTTACCACCTAGTTGGAAGGCCACGCGCGCGTTTACTTCTCTGCTTGGCATCATAAAACTGATGGTTTTTGTTTCGCCACTGTCGCCGCTGACACGTTCAGCGGTGTAGCTGTATTCCATATAGGGCTCTTGCCCTTCGGTCACTTTGACATAGAAATCCGCCGTTGCATCTACCGCGGTGGACACCGTAAACGTAAGGTCATAGTTTATGCCAGCTTCAAGTTCAAAGCCTTGTTGATAAAACCCGATGTCCCAAGCGACATCGCCCCCGTTATCTACTGTTAGACAAAAACGTCCATTCTCTATCTTTTTGCTGTATTTCACGCTTGTGTTTGTACTGGTGTAAAACACCCAATGCTTTTCACCCTCTTCAAATTGCCCATTCTTAATGTGGTCTTGGCTTGCCGCCAGGCTTTCGATTTTCTCTCCACTACAGGCAACCAACAAAGCCACCAAAAGTAGCCATGTCGTCAAACCATACAGATAAGCTTTTCTCATGTCACTCCCTTGACGATCCCAAATAAAAATATCTAAACGTACTGAATCTAATTACTCGCTGTCTTTACTTTGTTCTCCTTCCCCCAACTTTTAGAATTCAATCTTCAGTAAAGTATAACGTATGAAGACAATACAAAAGCATAGAATTTTAGGATAGAAAAGGTATATTCATGACTTTGTAACTTTTTTGTTCTCATCTATCTTGGCCTTCCTTTAGGTCTTGAACTCAGTAGATGAGTTCAAATGCTTTGTCAATGCTGCGATTTATAGAAGCGAATCTCTCCGCCTAAGTTCTCGTACACCATTAAGTTAGACTTTTGATTCTTAGAAAGGTCAATCTACCAAGGACTTTTTAGCAAAATTTGCCAAAATAACCCTAAGCTAATTGTGTAGGGGTACTTATCTCTTAAAGCATTGGGTGTATAGCCTTCGTCATCTTTATCCCACGTTTAGTCAATGTCTTGAGAGCTGTACGTGTGACTAAAGTGATAAAGTATTCAATCGCCTAAGCACCTCCATCAATCGAGGCATCAGAATGAGTATTCATTTCCCCCTAGTTAACCCCACCAGGATTATTGCAGATAAACAGACTTCTCCTTAAATTATGTAAACTACCTTAACTTTAGATGAGCAGAGATTAGGTAAAGAATGAG
Organism: Trueperaceae bacterium; assembly: GCA_051649365.1. GTDB lineage: Bacteria > Deinococcota > Deinococci > Deinococcales > Trueperaceae > CAVTAE01. Next base: position 39,163 of record JBOFGY010000010.1, on the reverse strand, counting down.
TTGGGGTGAGAAAAAAGAGGTTGTAGTTTCATACTCCCTTTGGAAGCTCTTCCAAAGTGGAAAATGTAATAAAGCTGTAAGAGATGATCCGTCACAATACACATTGTTTGAGCACGGCATTCGTGCCAAATATCTTCGGAAGGCAATGAAACCTGCTCCGTAGGAATTGCAGTAAACGTTCTCTTACTTCGTCAGAGGCTGCAACTCCAATGGGCGCTTAGAGCAGGTGGAGCCAGTAGCGCAACCGGGCGAAGCGAATTCTCTTCCTTCACAACCCGTGTGCACGATAAGCGCAAACTCGAGCGTTCAAATCTTTTAGGGACGTTCGGAGGCGATGACCCGCTCCACCCAAATTGGGCATCAAGGGATTGCGGCGAGCCAGTGATGCAACCGGCCGAACTCGGTTGTGTCTTGACCATAAGGAGATGTGGTTAGGATGCAAAATACTCATCCAAAAGTCCGTCTTACAAAGCTCGCCTTAGCAGCACTCGTCCTAGTAGCACTCATCGTATTGCTTTCCGCCTGCGGTGCGCCTGCACCCTCTGGACTCGACCAGCTCAACAGCACGACCTGGATCAAAATTTCTGACGAGAAAAAGAACTTTACCGTCTCAGGTACTCAAAAAGTGCGTTATGGTACAGACAATCGTTGGGTTGAAAAGACCGTTACAAATTCTGGTTACTGCGGTAACTGGTTCTTTGGCAAAGACCCTGCCGATGGCGTTCTTAAACGCTGTGAAGTTTTGCGTGTCAACCAAACGGCCACCCCGACTACACCCGTTACCCCAAGCGCAGTCACCTGGACAAAAATTGCAGATGAGACTGCAACCTTTACGGTTTCTGCTACACAAACCGTGCGCTTCGGTAGCGACACACGTTGGGTTCAAAAGTCTGTAACCGGTACGGGTACTTGCACGAACTGGTTTTTTGGTAAAGACCCTGCCAAAGGCATTCTTAAACGTTGCGAAGTGTTAGGTCAAGGCACCGCCACACCTACGGCAGCTCCTGCACCTGCCAAACCCACGACACCCGCACCTACACCCACCTCACCTGTTCCCACACCAACGAATGTTGGTGAAACCGTTAACGTGAATTATCAAAAAGACTCGAGTAACTTCTTAAATCCCGAGCGTGGTATCAGCAACCCCCAAGTCTCGTACAGTGATAAGCCCAAGCCCCTCGAGAGCTGGCGTTTAGAGCAAAGCAAAGCCTCAGGCATCAGCGTCATTAACCGTCGCTACGTCATGGTGAGCTTTAGAAACAGTGCCATTTCACAGTCCTATCTCGACCACATCCAATCCGACCTAAACTTAGTGCGTCAGTATGGCATGAAAATGATTATCCGCTTCTCTTATACCTTTAACGAAGTCAGCACGAACAACTACGCCGACACGAACATGGACCAAATGTTACGCCACGTTGCCCAACTCAAACCCATCCTCCAAAAGAACGCCGATGTTATTGCGTTTCTCGAGTCAGGCTTTATTGGTCGCTGGGGTGAATGGAACAAGAGCACGAACAAACTTGGTGATGAAACCAATCCACAAAATACGTCTGAACAAAGTCGCCTCGTCAACGCTCTTCTGGACGCGATGCCCAAAGAACGCATGATTACCTTGCGCTACTATGCCCGTAAACAGGCCATCTTGGGTGGAACAGCCCAAAGCTCGGGTACAGCCTACAACCAATCTAAACAAGCTCGCGTCGGTCATATGAATGACTACTTCACCATTGACACTTACAGTGGCAGTGCTCGTAATTACCTCATGCAAGACACGCTCTGGACCGTACACGGCGGCGAAGCCATTAAACTAAACGGCAGTCGTTCTGGATGCACCTCGACAATGGCTGAACTCACCGACTATAACTGGAGCGTTATGAACATCCCGCCTGGCGATTTCAGCAATCTCTGGAAACAAGGTGGCTGCTACGACAGCATCCTGCGCCGCTTAGGGTATCGCTTCTTCCTTACAAGAGCAACCTTGCCCAAAAACGTTAAACCCGGCTCAACGCTCAGCGTCAGCCTCAACATGAGCAACGAAGGCTTTGCACGCCCCTATAATCCACGCGGTTTAGAACTCGTGCTTCGCAACAAGAGTAACAACCAAGTCACACGCTTGGCAATTAACCCTGGTCAAGATGTCCGCGCTTACCTCCCTGGCCCCGATGAAAGTAAAACCCTCAACCTGAACGCAGTCGTTCCTGGCAACCTTGCCGCTGGCAACTACGACCTCTTCTTAAACCTGCCCGACCCAGCAGCTTCGCTGAACAACCGCGCAGATTACAGCGTCCGTCTCGCCAACAGCAACATGTGGGACGCAGCGAGTGGTTACAACAAACTTGGTAGCCTACAAGTTGGCTCGAGCAGCAACCTTTTAGCCAATCAATAAACACGACCTCTATCAATCTCTATGGGCGAGAGTAAAATTACTCTCGCCCATTTTTATTTAACCTGAGTTCGAGGCTTCCACTTCAACTGTGAAAAAAGCTCTAAGAAAAAGCTAGGCAAACGTCATCGCTGCGGTGACAGCCACATCAATCGCACGCTGAACTGCCAGAGCTTTACTCTCGAGCACGGGCTGTTCGTCTTTCGTGCGCTGCGCGACGACACCACACACGCAACCTGCCGCAAAGCCGTACACATTCCCCATTTTGAAAAGCGTTCCTGCTTCCATCTCATAGTTAAGAATCTTGAGATGTCTATATTCTTCTGTCATTCCTTGCATAGAGCGCATGAGATTTGGATTGGCCGATTCTGTTCGTTCTTGACCTTCGTAAAACGTATCGACAGAAGCTGTTACACCGACATAGTGTTCAATATGTTGTGTTTTTGCGGCCTCAACTAATGCGACCGTAACAAATGGGTCTGCGCTGGCGGGGTACTCGAGCGGCGCAATATCATTAGCCGCTCCCTGTTTGCACAGCGCAGCTTTAGAAATGACGATACTGCCTGGTGAAACGTGCGCTTGAATTGAACCTGTCGTGCCAACACGAATAATGGTTTTGATGCCCACTTGCACAAGTTCATTGACCACAATGCTAAGTGACGGTGCTCCCATGCCGCTTGTTGCAGAAAGAAGAGGTTTGCCGTTGGGCAATAAGCCGACATAGCTATTAAGCCCGCGATGTTCTGAAAGAACTTTGACGTTTGTTAGTTTGCTGTTTGCAATGAATGTAGCGCGGTCTGGGTCACCAGATAAAAGCGCAACCGTTGGTGGATTTTCGCCCTGGCTTTCGTTGATGTTGATGAGGTCTTCTTTGCCAAAACCGATGTGATAGAGCTTTGTCATAGCTACATTCTAGCTGTAACGCCAAGGCACTACCAACCCTTAAACGCTTTGATGGCTTTGGTTTTGATGCCCACAGCGTTTAGCTGTTTGGCAAGCGCATTATACTTCTCGAGCGTACCCTGTTTATCAAAAGCTGTGTACAAATTAAATTCTCCCAATCTGAAAATATCTTCGATGAGTCGTCCAGCTTTAGACCTTCTGGCTTGTTTGTCTGGGTAGGTCTCCTTAAATGCTCTTTCCCAGCAACTAAGGTCATGAATATCCACGTACAAAGGCATGAGTTTGAGAAGCTCGAGTCGCAAGCGTTGCCTCGAGGTGAGTTTGGGGAAATGGCGTGCTACTGCGTTAGCGAGTTCGGCAACCGTTGTAGAGACGTTCATGTGGCAAGTTTATCGCACGCTTCGTTGCTGGCAGGTACATTATTACGCATGATTTTTGCACTCGAGAAGTCTTCAAGAAAGTGGTCATTTATCAAAGCCAACTGGCCTCATGCTAATCCGTTCGTGCCGAAAAGTCAGCCTGTCCAGTTATCGTTTGAACAGTTTCAATATGCTTTTGTTAATGGTTTACCCTTTGAAGAACAACGTGCAGCCTATGACCGCTACGCAGTACCTGAATCCCGCCATGTGCCTGCCGAATCCTTGGGCAAAACCGCCAAGATTGATTTTGCAAAAGCTCGAGGGCCTTTACTACTTATCGCAGGTGAGATAGATCATATTATTCCTGCTTCGCTCAACAGGTCTAACTATGAAAAGTACAAATCTTCATCTTCTGTTACTGACTTTAAGGAATTTGCAGGGCGCAATCATTTTATTCTGGGGCAACAAAGCTGGGAGGAAGTAGCAGATTATTGTCTTGCTTGGCTTGATGAAAAAGGTGTTTAGCGAAAACCATAACCTGTTGAAGAAATGTTGAGGCTCGAGGTCTGGTAAACTTATAATTATGGAAATATTCAAGATACCAAGGTACAGGATTTAAGATGGCTGACTGGGAACTACTAGATACTTACAACCTAGTAGAAAAAATTTATGGGCCAGAAAAATATGTTTCAGTTAAGCCTTATCTCGAGTCCATGAAATTAAAATCTTCTATGGCAAAATATCATCGAGAAGAATTTCATAGAATTATTGATCCGTACTTTCCGAATACTCCAAATAGCACGGGTATGGATAGAGCAAAGGCTTTCTTTGATATATTCTCCAATGCAGTCGAGGGCAATGAACGAGTAAATCAATACTCTCTTGCACAAATTAGTGCAGAAGCTCATATGAACGCCTATGCACAAGTCACCCATTCTCTTGCTGATATTTTCGCAACAGTTCTTTCCATCATCTTATTACCAACTCCTATTGATAAAGTGAATTTATATAGGATTAGGAACAAGATAAAAGCCACAATTCCTCAAGTTCATCAAACGATTGACAAATTTTTGTCATCAGACGAGTTTCAGTATCTAAACGCTTACACAAATACCATCAAGCACATCAGTCTAGTAGATGTGTCTGCATCTATGGCAGGTGATGGTTCACATAGTGGACTTCAAATAAAAAGTTTCTCTTATCAGACTCTTAAAGGGGAGCTACAAGCCTGGCCAAAAAAGTATGCTCGAGATTTCATAGGTACGGAATTTCAATCTCTGATGACCAAAATAGCTCACATAGGTGTAGAACTTAATAATCATCTCAAATCTTTGCAAAATTGACAATTTTCAGACTTAGAGCTACCATAGAACCAAGATGATTTTCACTTCCACCCAACGACTACCACTAGGAGGGTCTCCACGCTAAGGACTCCCTAGCCTAGCCGTGTGCCGACCCTGACCGTATTGGTTGGGGATTTTTTTTGGAGCTATTAGGTATTAGCTTTTAGCTGTTAGGATAGGGCTAATACCTAAGACCTAACACCTCATACCATTTTCAAGGAGTTTTATGTCCGACACCATCAAAGAAGCCCCCGCGACCTACCGCGAGAAATACAACCCGCACGAATTAGAACCACGCTGGCGTGAGCACTGGCGCAAAACGGGCTTGTACAAGACGGATTTCGACAGCCCCAAACCCAAGCACTACGCCTTCACCATGTTCCCGTATCCGTCAGGAAATTTGCACATCGGTCACTGGTACTCCGCCGCCGTGCCAGACACACGCGCCCGCTTCATGCGGATGCGCGGACATAACGTTTTTTTTCCAATGGGCTTTGATTCCTTTGGCTTGCCCGCCGAAAACGCCGCCATCAAACATAAAGTTGACCCAAAAAAATGGACGTATGCCAACATTGATTACATGTCCAAGCAGTTTGAGTTAATGGGAACGATGATTGATTGGGATAGCCGAGTTATTGTCAGTGATGCCGAGTATTACAAGTGGAACCAGTGGTACTTCATTCAGTTTTATAAAAAGGGTTTGGCATATAAAAAAGAATCTTTCGTAAACTGGGACCCAGTAGACCAAACCGTATTGGCAAACGAGCAAGTGATTGACGGGCGCGGTGACCGAAGCGGCGCACTGATTGAACGCCGCCTCATGTCGCAGTGGCATTTTAAGATTACAGATTATGCTGAAGAGTTGTTGGATTTTTCTGGTGTGGACTGGCCCGAACGTGTCAAGACCATGCAGATAAATTGGATTGGAAAATCTCGAGGTGCAGAGATTGACTTCCCAACTTCGGCTGGAAACATCAGTGTATTTACTACTAGACCAGATACAGTTTTTGGTGCAACCTTTATGGTCTTGGCACCTGAACATCCTTTAGTAGACGCGCTGACAACGCCAGCACAAAAAGACGCAGTAGCCGTCTACAAAGACACTGCCTCAAAAACTGCCGACATAGACCGCCAGGCAGAAGGGCGAGAAAAAACAGGTGTGTGGTTAGGGGGTTACGCAAAAAATCCATTTACGAATGAAGAGATTCCTGTCTGGATTGCCGATTATGTTTTGGTCACGTATGGTACGGGCGCAATCATGGCGGTTCCGTTTGGTGACCAGCGTGACTTTGAATTTGCGAGAAAGTTTAACTTACCCATTCGCGCGATTATCAAACCTGCCGAAGGCGAGTTAAATCCTGATGGCATGACCGAGGCCTACGACGGCCCAGGTGTGATGATGAACTCTGGTGAGTTTGACGGCATGGCGGGTGGTAAAGAAAATATTGACGCAGTGATAGACCGAATGAACGCGCAGGGTAAAGCCAAAGCAAAAACCACGTACCGCTTGCGCGACTGGCTGGTCTCGAGACAGCGTTATTGGGGCACACCCATCCCCATGATTTACTGCGACAACTGCGGCATGGTGCCAGAAAAAGAAGAAAACTTGCCCATCACTTTGCCAGAGAACGTCGAGTTTTTACCGACAGGGCAAAGCCCTTTGAAAGTCATTGAAAGTTGGCGCAAGTGCAAGTGCCCATCTTGCGGCGGTGATGCCGAGCGCGATACCGATACGATGGATACGTTTGTGGACAGTAGCTGGTACTACTACCGCTACTTAGACCCACATCGCAGCGAATCCGCCATCAACAAAGAACGTGTAGAACAGTGGTTGCCCGCAGATGTTTACTCAGGTGGCATCGAACACGCGATTTTGCATTTGCTGTACGCACGCTTCTGGACGAAAGCTATGCGCGATATTGGCGAAATTGATTTTGGCGAACCCTTCAAGATGCTGCGAAATCAAGGGATTATTTTGGGTGAAGACAACGAGAAAATGTCGAAGTCTCGGGGCAACGTTGTTGACCCAGATAACTTAGTTGCAGAATACGGCACGGACACCGTGAGGTTATATCTGCAATTTATTGGGCCATGGGATATGGGCGGGCCGTGGGCCCCTAAAGGTGTGAATGGTTTAGCAAACTGGCTCGGACGAATTTGGAGTTTGTTTTTAGATGAGCCTAAAGACCAGACTGAAGCCTTCACGGTGAAAGAATTGGAGTACGCGATTCACAGCACCTTAAAAAAAGTTACGGAGGACACGGAAAACTTTAAGTTCAACACCGCGATTGCGGCAATGATGGAGTTGTCAAATACTTTGGGTAAGATGAAACGTTCAGGGCTGTACAACACACCCGAGTGGAGAAACACCTTGCACTTACTGAACTTGATGCTGGCACCCTACGCACCACATTTAGCAGAAGAAATCTGGAACCGCACAGGTCACACAACAAGTATTCACACTGAAGGCTGGCCAGTTTTTGACTCGAGTAAAATCGTTCGTGACACCATTACGATTGCTGTGCAAGTGAATGGCAAACTGCGCGGGCAAGTAGACGTAGCAGCAGACGCAGACAAAGACACGATTTTACAAGCTGCCAAGGCAGAGCCAAATGTTGCTAAGCATTTAATGGGTGAGATTGTGCGGGAGATTGTAGTACCAGGGAAATTGGTGAACGTCGTTATTAAAGGGTAGTAGAAAAAGGAGTGGTCATGAACTACAAGGTAATCAATCTCGAGCATAAGTTTGGGCTTTTTAAGGAGCAGTGGAAACCCAAAGTAATTGCAGAAATGAATGACTATCCGTTCAAAATCGTCAAGATTGAAGCTGAAAAAGAAGTTAAACTCATGCTTATCGAACCACGCGGCGTACATAACATGGGTCACGAGAATAGTGACATCACTGTCCAAAATGATGTGTGGATATAGTGAACGACACACCAACTCACACCCCAAGGGCCATCGCACACATCAAAGAAACTAGTCGAACGCTCGGCTTCACTATGAACTGCGATGACCTCACAGGTAATCTACTCAAAACTCTCGCAGCATCTAAAGCTGGTGGGAGACTGCTCGAGCTTGGCACAGGTACAGGTCTCTCTACCGTTTGGATTGCCGAAGGTATGAGCAAAGATGCCACACTCTGGACAGTGGAACTTGAGGAAAAATACAGTCAAGTTGCACAGCAAGTTTTAGCGAATGATAAACGCATCAACTTTTTTGTTGAAGATGGCACAGCATTTTTAGAACGCTACAAACTCGAGCAGTTCGATTTTATCTTTGCAGATACTTGGCCAGGAAAATATTGGAGTTTAGAGCTTGCGCTGAACATGGTAAAGCCTGGTGGGTTCTACATTATTGATGACATGATTGAGGAGCCCAACTGGCCAGAGGGTCACGCGGAAAAAGCAAGGGCATTGCTCGAGACTTTAGAGGAACGTAAAGACTTTAGTATGAGCAAACTTACTTGGTCAACGGGTATAGTTATTTGCACAAAGCTAGAGTAAAATAAATTCCTACTATAACTGCTTCTTTGGCAAACTCACGGCTGCCTCGTTAATCGCCTTACGAATCGCATTACGAACGGCAATGTCTACAATGGTAGTGCCACTCTGCCCTGCTTGTAAGCCTTTAATCACATTCAAAATATCAATTTGCACGTTGGTCTGCGACTGGTTATCACGCCCCACTCCGATAGCAACAATTTCAGCAGTTTTTGAATCTACCACACGAATATCTACTGCAATGCTGGCCGTGACCGTTTCTGCTGAACCACCAAAAATTCCTAGCACTTTTCCGCCACCACCGGTGGTGGTCACACCAAACTCCGTAACACTACCGACCACGATAAATTCCGCACCTGTAATCTGCCCGACTTCTGCGGCTGTACCCGGGTCAATACGCCCAGAGGTGGCTAGGTCTTGCTCGAGCAAGACCTTATCAATCTGTGCACGCTCGGTAATCCGAAACTGTTGACTGCGGAATGCTTCCGTCACAAAAATATCAGCGACTCCTGAACCAAGTTCTTTGAAAAAGTCCTTGCCTTCTTTTGTTAAATCGGCTTGCCCGATCTTTACACCACTCGTTCCCACCTCGAAGTTTGGCACGGCAACAATCCAACGTTCGGCTTGAGGTATTGGCTCTACTTCAAAACCCACTTCTCTCGAGGTTGGGGTTGTCGCCGCTTGCGTCGCGGTGCTGGCAGCAGTGCTTGCAGTAGTGGTGGCTGCTGCTTCGCTCGCAGCACTTGCGGCATCTGTCGCAGTTGAGGTAACGGCTGGCGTACAGGCTGTTAGGGAGACACTGAGGACAAAGATGTAAAAAAGATATTTCATCATCGTGCCATCATAACGTTTAAAGCATTAAAATTAAATAAATAAAGCCTGCATCCTGCTGCTTCGCGCGACAATACCGCCAAAATAGATGATCAGTAAAGCAGTTTGCTCTAATTGACCATCTTCGTACGCCGTGATTGGAAATCTTGCAATACGTATTGCCCAATTGTGTGAGGCGTCGTGAAATAAGCCTTACCTTTTGTCATATGGGAAACGCGCTGCACGAAAGAGATGAGTTCAGGGTCTCGAGCCAACATAAACGTATTAATTTGTATACCTTGACGGCGGCAATTTCCCACTTCACGAATAGTTTCACCTAACACCATTGGGTCAAGCCCGTAAGCATTCTTGTAAACGCGGCCATTGGGCAGCGTGATTGCAGAAGGTTTTCCGTCCGTAATCATCACAATCTGCTTCATGTCCTTGTTCTGTCGCTTCAAAATTTTCTGTGCAAGTCGCAAACCCTCAGCTGTGTTGGTGTGATAGGGGCCAACTTGTGCTGTAGCAAGTTTATTAAGTGGAATTTCTTCGGCACCGTTGTGAAAAAGCACGAACTTAATCACGTCACCTCGGTATTGCGTGCGAATCATGTGCGCGAGTGCGAGTGCAACTTGCTTAGCAGGTGTAAATCTATCTTCACCGTAAAGAATCATTGAGTGCGAACAGTCGAGCATCACCACGGTTGCTGCTGAAGAGAAGTATTCGGATTGCATGACTTGCAAATCACCGTAATCCAGTTTTAGTTCACCATCTTCAATGCCGTGTTTCGCCGCATTCTTGAAAGTTTCACCCATGTCGAGGTTCATGGTGTCGCCAAACTCGTAAGGTTTAGATTCGGAAATAGCTTCGACACCTGTCGTCATATGCTTCGTGTCGTGTGCGCCAATCGAAGATTTTCCTGCCGCACCCAACACATCACGAAGCGTTCTATAACCAAGGAAATCAATTGCCTTATTGGTAAGCTCAAACTTTACTTGACCTGGGTCGCGGTCTGGGCCTTGTCCACCCATTTGACCCTGCTGGTTGGGGTCAGTAGGCTCATCACCGTTACCAGATTGCGGACGTAGATAACCTTCGCGCTCGAGCCTTTGGGCGAGTTCTTGCACCATTTCACCGAGTTTACTATCCATCCAATTTTCAGAATTCATCGCTTCGTCAATCGTTTGGTCATTGACGAGTTCATTGTTGATGAGTGCCTCTGCAATTGCATCGTAGAGATCTTGCATGGTCTGCTGATAATTTGGATCAGGATCCCAAGGATTACGCTGAAACCCCGACTCCATAAGGCGATCCTGGATCATCTTCATCAGTTCGGACATGTCCAGGTCATCGAGGGTTTGCTCGTATTTGCTGTACCTAGTGGCTGGCATAAAGTCCTTTCAGAAAGTAAAAATTAGAGATTGTTTTTAGTTCTAATCTTTCATTTTTAAGCTTTAATCTTAAATCGCCTAGTTCCAACGTTTTCTTGTTCCGCCTTGATTCACCGTCTCGAGTTCCGCCGCACTGTAGCCACGCTCTTCGCTTCTAGCAACTTGCTTGCGGGCATAAAGACCCTCGAGGACGAATTCGGCAGCAACACCCAGGTCATCTTTACTCTTACCCTCAGCTAAACTTTTGGCGGTGTCCAGAAGACCAGGCACACTCGAAAAGACATCAGGAAGTTGCTCGGTGGTAAGCGCGTCAGGAACTTTTAAGTTGTTATCTGCGTCAAAATAATCGGTAATGCTTTGGGTATCGAGGTTACCACTGCGTTTACCAAACACTTGCCCAATAGCACGGCGCACAATTTCTCTAGCGATGGCTTCGCCACCTTTCATTTCACCTTCGTACTCGAGCTCGAGCTTACCGGTAACAGCCGTTAAAGCTGCGTAAAGATCGGTGGTGCGAACAACTGGTTGTTGTTCACCAAGAACGAGACCGCGACGCTCAGCATTTGAAACAACGTTCTCCATAAGACTAATCGGCAAACGCTGCGAAACACCGGAATGTTTATCCACGCGGTTGTCATCACGTGCTTGAAAGGCAACCTCTTCAACAATTTCAGTCACGAAGCTTGGGACTTTCACAGTCGTGTCGCGCTTTGTCCAAGCTTCTTGTGCAGTAATAGACATGCCTTCTTCAACTGTCTTGGGATAGTGCGTGCGAATCTCGGAACCAATGCGGTCTTTAAGTGGCGTAATGATTTTGCCGCGTGCAGTGTAATCTTCAGGATTCGCACTAAAAACGAGTACCAGGTCTAGCTCGAGGCGAATCGGATAACCCTTAATTTGCACGTCACCTTCTTGCATAATATTAAACAACCCAACCTGCACTTTACCTGAAAGGTCAGGAAGTTCGTTCATCGCAAAAATGCCACGATTGGCACGGGGCAAAAGTCCATAGTGAACGGAGCGTTCATCACCAAGTTTCACACCAAGCTTTGCAGCTTTAATCGGGTCAATATCACCAATGATGTCTGCAACCGTTACGTCAGGTGTCGCCAGTTTTTCGATGTACCGCGCATCTTTTGGTAACCACTCAATTGCTGTGGCATCACCACAATCGGCAATCATATTACGACCTTCAATGCTCACAGGGGCAAAGGGGTCATCGTTGAGTTCACTGCCAGCAATTACAGGAATTTCACTATCAAGAAGTTCAGTGAGTTGACGCAAAATGCGCGTCTTTGCTTGCCCACGTAGACCAAGCAAAATAAAATTATGCTTACTAAGCACAGCATTGATAACTTGTGGCTCGACACTTTCATGGTAGCCCACAATGCCAGGAAAAATTGTTTCACGGTTTTTGAGTTTACGCACTAAATTTTCGCGCATTTCATCTTTGACGCTGCGTCCTACTTTGTTCGCCCATTCTGTTTTTCTAAGGTCACCCAAGGTGCGTGGTCTATTCATATTCAGATGTTATCACTGGCTTAAACGCCTTTATGTGTTTGAAGGTGATATTTGGCAAAGAGTAGAAAGCTATGAGCAGTGCGTTTCAAGAGTGCTCGTCATTTTTGAGGCTCCACCTCGACTGAAAAGACATTATAAGTATATAGAAAGCGCGTTACAAAGCAAAGCCTCATAACAAGAAACACACACGAGACATCTCAGCTGCGACCCGTAATCACGCCACCACCAAGCAACCTATCACCGTCATAAATGACAGCAGATTGCCCAACTGTTACAGCAAAGGCAGGAGAGTCGAACTCGAGCCCAAACGTTTCCCCACCTACTGTCAAGGTCGCAGACACAGGCTTTTGGCGATAGCGCGTTTGCACTAAAACTTTCTTAGGTAACTTATCAACATCTATGAAAAAGTTAGCGCGATTTGCTTTGAGGGATGTCCACTGACACATCTCCCGTGTGCCAACAACAACCGCCTTATCCTCAGCGCGAAGTTCTAACACGAAGCGCACGAGATGCGAATGATAAAGCCCCAAACCTTTGCGCTGACCAATAGTGTAAAACTGAATCCCCTTGTGCTCACCAATCTTTTTCATACTATCGCTGGCATCATAGATGGGGCCAGGGTTGGGTTTGCTAAATTCGCCTAAGTAATCTTTCACTGTCGTGGTGATAAAGCACAGACCACTCGAGCTAGGTTTCCAGGCCACAGGAAACTTTCTCTCCACAGCCATCTTCCGCACTTGTTCTTTCGTGAGTTCACCAAGTGGAAACAAAATATACTTAAGAATCCCTTTCGGTAAGGCCCACAAAAAGTAGGTTTGGTCTTTGCTATCATCTAAACCGCGCTGTAAGAAAAAGCCATCTTCGGTTTCGACACGACGCACGTAATGTCCCGTGGCCATAAACTCACAACCAAGCATGTGGGCCTTCTTGACGAAGGAGCCAAACTTGATGTCGCGGTTACACCATACACACGGATTGGGAGTCTCCCCTTTTTCATAGGTAGGAATGAACGGGTCTACAACAATGTCATCAAACTTGTCACGGTAATCAAGGAGGTAAAAAGGAATATCAATTTTATCTGCAATGCGCCTCGCATCATAGGCGGCTTCGGGGCTACAGCAAACATCAAAAGCACCTGCGGGGCGATCATCGGGCCAGAAGCGCATCATCGAGCCTACAACCTCGAAACCTTGGTCTTGGAGTAAGGATGCAGCCATTGAAGAATCTACCCCACCTGACATGGCGCAGAGCACTTTGGGTTTTAGAGATGCGGAGAATGTTGTTTCTTGCCGGAGTGTTGTTTCTTGGCCTAGTGCAGCGTTTATCATCACGACTTTGTAGTTTAGCGAATTTATGCCCCATGCCGTGACATGATGATTACATAAAGGAAGCCAAGGGAAAAGCAAAAGCAGAGGGCTTTTAGGTTTTTAGCCTTTGCCTTCTGCCTTTGCTTCATCTTTATAACAACTTACACAACCAAACGCACGGGTGCATTCAGCAGTTCTGCAACAACAGAGAGGAACTTCGTGCCACTTTCGACAGACACATTCCCTGAAAGCGACAAGGTACTGTGATGGGTGCCTTTGCTGCTGTCGTACATAGTACGCCCAAGGGTAAGGACAGGAACACCGACATTAAGTACAGCTTCGTCAATATCAAAGTTCGACATATCAGCTACCACAAGGTCAACGGCATCTACTCCGTGACGGCTCGAGGCTTCGTGGGCCTGGTTCATAATGTTGCGGAAAGGTGTGCTCGAGGCTGCGTGAATTGCCGCGACACCAATACCATCCTGGCGAATCACCGCGAGACCTAATCTTGCACCCGGAACGAGCGAGACTTTATATTGCGCCTTCGCCGCAGCACGGAGCAAGAATGCCGTAAGCGCAGCAGGTTCGTCTTGACCAAGTTCCTCTACGACGGCATGTTGAGCCTGTACGAGGGTGCTGAGATCCACATGACGACGCAGGAGTACGCCATACGATACGAGTGGCAAGGTTTGTGCCTCGGGTGAGCGCGTTTCTGCTTGCATCCTGTTGAGGGCAGGTGCGCTCAAGGCTGCAAGAGCGGCATTCTCAACCTGCGAATGTGCTATGGGTGGCTGAGGCGGTGTTACTTCCTGCGAAAGGATAGGCTCGTGTACAGGAGCCAAGAAGGTTTCAGACGCTGCTAAATTAACGACTGGTTCTACAACTGGTTCAACGTAGCTAGCAGGTTCCACATAACCTGGTTCTACATAATTACCAGGTTCTACATAGCTGTCTACACTATTTCCTTGATCCACATTGGCGTTGGCGAAACTACTCTCTACAAAACCACTACCACTGTCTGGCAAACTTTGCGCCAGGAGGTCAGCTTCAAAGGTTGGCTCATTGGTAAAGGGTTCAATAACGTCATGATGTTCAGCAACATAGTTTGGCACCTCGAAGGTGGTTTCGTCCGCATTGAAACTAGCAATGCTTTCAGGTAACCCCACGCTCGAGGCGTAGACATCTGGTGAGGCATGAACGTTCGGCGAAGCATGAACATCTGGCATAGCAGGTGCGTCAACTGTATCCTCGACAAAAAGTGCAGCAAGGTCATCCACATCTTCATCGCTAGCAAAGTCTGCAGGGGTCTCCTCACCCATCGCAGACAGCACTTCTGTTTCGACATCATCAAAACTGCTCATTTCGTCAAAGTTAGCAATGGGGCTATTATCCTCCAATGGATCAACATCGGAGATATGAGCAACACTGTTTTGCGTTACTTGTACATCGTGGGTGGCACTTGCATGGGTTGCTGTATCATGAGTTGCTGTATCATGAGTTGCTGTGTCATAGGTCACTAGGTCAGAGGTGTCTTCGTCAATAAGGAAGATGTCTTCACCTAGATCACCATGTTGAACCTCAGAACTAATCTCTAAACCATCATCACTCTGAAGGCTGTCCACAGTCGTAAAGTCTGTATCAGGAAGATAGTCGGAACTTGTTGGTCCAGGCGTGGTTTGTGCTTCTGGAACTGCACCACCATAAAAAGCGTGGACATCTTCTTCTGGCCAAGCATCCATTCCTTCAGGTAAGGGTTCTGCCGTTGGATTTATGTCCTCTTCGCCGGCCATCACTTTGGCGAGGTACTCGAGTACATCCCGCTCGACAATTTTGCCGCCCGCTCCACTTCCTAACAAACTGCGCCAATTTACGTTATTCTCTTCCGCTAAGCGTTTTGCAAGCGGGGAAATATCAGGTTCCACTAGCATCCTCCTCAGTCCTTTCCAACCACGAGGTATGGTTATTCAATGAGACGTTATAAACCTACTCCCTCTAGTCTGAAGGCAAACTCACGTTTCTGCTGCGATAATTCTTACTTCAGCAAGCCAAAATCACCTCATGTAGAGTAAAACCTCTAAAAATGAGAGTGGTTTTTCCAACACTTCATAGTTTTTGACTGCATTTAGATTTGTGACAGCACGCCAGCCTTTCCCCAGCACGCTAGCTTTTCGGTCATTCGAGTCTCATGAAGCTATCGCAACACCTCTTGACCTGTGGTTGTGTTTTATACCCTAGCTCCACCATCTTATATCTCGAACAACTTCAATCAAACAAGCGCGGGTCTAAAACCTATAATGAACAGCCTCCTGCTTCCTGCAAACCCAGTACACTTTATAAACTCAGTACACTAAGAAAGATGAAACAGATAGACGCGTCTAGTTTAAGCCAAATCTTGGTTTCATGCCAGATTTGTCTTTTCGACATTCGTCCACCCGCTCTCATCGAACGAGAAACTATCCCTGGGGCACGAGCTCTAAGCCTCGAGGCCCTCCAGCAAGGAAATATGCCTGAACTACCCTTCGACACACCGATTTATCTAGTCTGTGAGCGTGGCGCGGTCAGTGAATTAGCGGGTCTTTACTTAGAAACGGCGGGGTTTAGTGAAGTTCATAACCTCGTGGGTGGTCTGGTGGCGTGGCGGGCAATGCAAAAGGCAGAAAGCTAAGACACTCCCGGGCTTTTTACCATTTGCCTTTTGCATCACGGATTGTAGGCTCCGTAGAGCAAATCATTAATGTAAGTTTCCAACTTTGCTTCACCATACACCTTTACTGAAGCTGACACTGCCTCACCCGCATTGACAGGACGATTAAGCACTTCGCGCTCACCACGTTCGTCTTTGACAATAACTTTGAGATTATAGCTTTGCTGCATTACTTGGGAACTGCCTACACTGCTAGGATCAAAGCTAAAAGGCACGTCCCTCGAGCCATCCGCTTGGGGTGCGCTACTTGGTAACGGAGTAGGAATAATAGAACCCGTGCGAGGTGGTGTAGCATTCTCACCAATCGGAACAGGTGGCCCTTGTTGCACAACCCCAGATTGCGTACCTGGCTGGGTGGTCCGTGGCGGGGTGGTTCCTGGCGGAATTGTTCCAGACAAACTTGGAGGTAGAGACTGCGGTGCACCATTAATCGTAAGCATGATAGGCGACCCAGGTAAGGTATAACGTGAAGGTGCATAGGTCAGCACACCTTGTGGTTTATCTGGCTCAGTAACAAATGTCATAGGGCCAACCACTAACCCTGCACTCTGCAACGCCGTTTGTGCATTAGCAAGAGATAAACCCACCAAATTTGGAACTTGCCGAATATATTGACCTGACAAAGAATAACCTAGTGTCACGCGGGTGCTTACCGTAACTTTTTGCCCAGGCGCAGGCGACTGCTGGGTTACGGTTTGCGGTGCGTCATTACTGACACTCGAGGGTACAGGGTCTACCACAGTAAAACCCAAGCCACGCAAGCGGTTTTTAGCTGCGTCAATATTTTGCCCACGCACATCAGGCATCGTTATCGTTGGCACATTTGGGCCGCGGCTAATCACGAGATCAACATTGCTTGGCACTGACACTTGCGTACCGTATGACGGAAGTTGGGATAAGATTTGACCTTCAGGCACTTCAACGTGGAATTCATAACTCACCGTGCCGGGCTCAAGGGTTAGCTCATCTAAAATATTTCTCGCTTCATTTTCTGTTGCACCAACAAGAGATGGTAGCTCTATCGTACTTGGCGCACTCACCTCAAGCAGGATATTGCGACCTTCACGCACGATAAAACCCGCCTGCGGACTTTGCGAAATCACACTGTTTACAGGTGCATCTGAAACAGGAGACGGCACCACGTTCACCGCTAAGCCAAGACGCTCGAGAATGGCTTGGGCCTCTTCACTCGAGCGTCCGACCACACTCGGCAGCGCAACTTCAGAAGTTACAAAATACCGCGAAAGAACCCTGAGTGCGAAAAGCCCTGTTAAAACCATCACTGCAATAGCGAGCAGCAAACGCAGAACAGGCCAGGGACGGCTGCGGGAAAGAAAGGAGTCTCGAGTAGCCACGCTTGGGAGTTTAGCATATGGGATTCGGGGGTTGGGATTTGGGGGTTGGGCAAACCCTAAACCCCTGTTATGCTTTGCTTAAATGTCCAGTACACCAAACTTACTTCCCAAACCCTTGGCTCAACTCCCTTCTCACGATGCCAGTTTGCAAGAGCCAGAAATCCGTGACCTCAAACGCCTTGCGGATGCCAATTTAGTAGCACCACTTCTTGTGGTGCCAGCAAGTCTCGAGGAACACTTTTATCGCCTTAATAACTTACCCGCCCAACTCAGTACGGTTTTTGCAAAGGTCAATCTTAAAAATCCAGATGAAGACGACATTGAAGATGCCGTCCCACACGCCCAGACTCTCTTCAAACGCCACTATTTACTTGACGAAGTCATTGACATGTTTTATGAAGGGCTCGAGTTCCTGCCGGAGCGCGTGAGTGTGCGCCGCCCTGGATCAACAGGTAAAACCGTGCTGAAAGGTCGCCCCGCCCTCATGGCTCTTAAAGAAGTTTGGATGAATGATTGGAGCTTTGAGGCTGTTTTAGAACGCCTCGAGCGCACAAAAGGCATCGGTCTCGAGGCCAGACCCACCCTCATCACCACCGAAAGCACGGGGAACACCAGTAGCGGTGTGCTGAATCAGGTAAAGGGCATTTTAGGGAGAAATGTAGAGCTTGAAATAAATGAACGTTCGGAAATCACCAGAATCATTTAGACAAGGGACAAGAGAAAAAATCTTCTCCTATCTCCTGTCTCTATGTCCGCCCTCCTCCGTTGTCTACAAAACGCAATCTCTCACATTTAGGAGCTAACCTACCTCATGCCTTGGTTAATTCATCGCAACCTTCCTACCAAAGCTGGTAAGCAACTCGAGGGGTTTATTGGCAGCCTCGCCGAGCAGTTTGATGACTCGCTCGTAGACCGCAACGTCACGGTACGTGAAGCACTCGCTGACATTATGCATGGCTCGAGCTATGCCGAACTTTCTGAACGTGCGCCAATGGCCGCGTTTGCTCTCGATGCCAGAAACATCACCTTTGAAGCCGAGTATTACGTGGCGACAGATCAAAGCAAATTTCAAAACGTCAAACCGCTTCTTTGGTTTTGGAAATGCCTAGACCAAACACCTTTGGGACAATCTATAGATTCAGGGCTAAAAATTCGGCGGATGCTGGCCGAGCGCATTTTTGCCAAGTGCGGTAAAAACATAAAAATTTTTCAAAATGTTGAAGTCTCGGTAGGTTATAACATTGAGGCAGGGAACGATGTTGCCATTCACCGCCATGTTCTCATTGATGACATCGGCGGAGTGATTTTGCATGACGGTGCCAGTCTCAGTGATTTTGTGAATGTGTATAGCCACACGCACGATTTGCTTCATAGCCCTGATGTAACTCTTAAACAAACCGTGATTGGTAAAGGCGTGCGCGTTGCCTATCACGCCACTGTGCTAGCCGGCACCATCCTCAGCGATGACAGCATGATGGGCGCATTTGCACTCGCCACGAGAGACTTTGAACCGAGCGTGGTTGGACTTGGCATTCCCGCAAAACCGCGTGTCTGGAAAGAACGTGGGGGTGACCCAAAGTTTGCACATCCTGTCGTGGACTCGAGAACCTATGTGCGTAAACCCGACATACGTGCTAATCCAGATTTTGCAGATGCGGTAAAATTTTCAGAAACAATAAAGCTAGAAGAGCCATGAAGCGACCTGTCATGAAGTTTCTATTGAACCTATTGAACTACTCTTCGTCACTGCGAACCTTAGCTAGAGGTTTCCCTAACCATGCACTAGCTCGTCGTTACTCCAGCCGCGAAGCAATCTCTCTGATCTTTGCCATTCTTATATTTCTGACTGCCTGTTGCCCACCTGGTGCAAGCTCGAACCTTCAAGACACCGCCTTCAAAGCAACTTTCTTGGGTTTTAGTGATGATCAACAGTACCTTTTGGCACAACCTGAAGGGTTAGATGCAAACGTTCAAATGGTTTACGACAAAGCGGTGACGCTCGCTACAGGTCGGAGTATTTATGTGGTGGGTAGGCTCGAGGGCGGCATTATTTATGTTACTGATATGCGTGCGTTGTAAACGTTAAGCGTAGAGTGAACGTGCCAAATAACATAAAGCGGTACAGCAACGAGTGGCACCATGCCGATGAATAATTCCGTTTGCGTACTCAGTACGAAGGGAATCAGTTCTGTTAAACCTAAGCGCAAGGCATTGAGCAAATCGAGAATACCCAGAGTATTCCATACAGCAGCAAGGGTGAGGGCATACTTTGCCTTACGCCACAACAACAACGCTACAGGAATAGCAAGCAGACCTACCGTAATATCACCAATACCAGCATGAAGCCCAAAATGCGGAGCCAGATAACCCAGACTGTAAAGTGCCAACAACGCCAAGCCAAAAACAATGCGTAGGCTGTTTAACAGCACAATACGGTGGAGTGGCACAGCCCTGACAAGACGGCGGTAGCTCTCTGAACGCAGTAACAACAGATTCGTGATCGTTGGCAAGAAAATACTTAAAACTAGAAATACTGGGGTATTGATGGCGAGAACCCAAGGAGTGCGAAACACAGGGCTGAGGGCTAGGACCAACGCTAAAACGAGCCAAAGTCCAAACGCAATACTCAGATGCTGAAAAAACCGTTGCATCGTTTTGTCCTCGAGCGAAACAACCACGCCCCGAACAGTTCGCCAAAAAAGTAATGCAACGATGAGTGCAGTAATGATAATAACCCCGAAAACACCATATGTCGCTGCCATAATTTACTCCTTAATCTTACAATCTTTATTTTTTACGTGTATACACACTCTTTTAGCTTAAGCAAATGCCTTATGTTTTTGTTATTGATTTTGCTGTTGATGCAACGACTTCCTTCAATTCGTAAATTAAATTCATGAGACGCTCTTCCCCGAAAACATTCACCATGTGCTGCTGGGCATTTTGCCACAAGGGTTGCGCCCGCTCGAGACTCGCTTTACCTTTACCTGTTATCATCACCAAGCGCACACGCTGGTCGGCATTGTCTATAACAACTTTTACAAATCCCTGTTTTTCCAGGGGTTTCAGGTCTCTTGCCAGGGTCGTTCTGTCCATCACGAGAGTACTCGCCAATTGATTTACAGCCACGGGACCTCGAGCTAGCACAATTTTAAGCATCGTAAACTGTGTTCCCCGAAGACCGCTTGGCTTTAGCACCGCATCATAAAAGCGTGACACGACACGGTTTGCTCTACGAAGATTCGCTGACGCGCACATCATGCCGCTCGAGAGGTTTGGTGCTGGAGTTTTTGGTGATTTCATCTATAAAAGGAGTATATACACTCTTTTACAAGGTCGTCAAGACTACCTCTTAAAAGCTTTTAAGGTTTAAGCCCTAGCTCGAGGCCGTATTTCATCGCACGAAGGTTGTGTACGAAGGTTGAGCAAATGCGTTGTGAAACGTCCACTGCTTTCTGCCTTAGCCTCCCTCATCTGTATTTATAGTTAAAATAGAGTCTTACATAACTATAGTGGAGGTTTGTATGAAAGTTCTTTCTATCGTTTCACAAAAAGGTGGCGTTGGCAAAAGTCTACTCACCGTTAATTTGGCAACCACAGCAGCCAATTCAAAAGAAAAAGTCTTTGTGATTGACCTAGACCCTCAGGCAAGTTCGGCGAACTGGGGTGACTTGCGCGAAGAAGACAACCCAACGATTCAATCCGCGCAGCACTCACGGCTACCCAAGGTGCTCGAGTCGGCTAAAAAAGCCGGAGCTACCCTCGTACTCATTGACACCGCCCCTCACTCTGAAAGCGCAGCTCTCGCGGCTATTCGCGCCGCAGACTATATTATTATTCCTTGCCGTCCGTCTTTTTTTGATATTCAGTCTGTTGCCACAACGATTGATCTGGCCAACATCTCAAAAAAGAAGGCTAGCATTGTCCTTAACGCCGTGCCACCGCTCGGTCAAATGGGTGATGAAGCCGAAGAAGCCCTCAAAGAACTCGGCGCAGAAGTTGCGCCTACACGCATTCACCAGCGCGTAGCCTTTGTTCACGCGCAAAAGAACGGCCAAGCCGCCGTCGAGTATGACCCTGAAGGCAAAGCAACGCAAGAAGTGAAGGATTTGTATCGCTGGATTAAGCGAAGACTTTAACGAATCGCCCGCAACACCTTGAACTGCGTGTTACTCGCCAGAACTTCCCAGTAGGCGAACGCCTCGAGCAACGCTTCATAGGCGAGAGCTTTGTTGGCAACGAGAACGAGTTCACCACCTGGACGCAAATGTTGATAGGCTGCTGCAATAAAGGCGTGAGGTACGTCCAGCACAACGTGTTTGGCAACATGAAAAGGTGGATTCATCAGCACCACATCAAAGCGTTCATCTTCGTGCAATTCTGAATTTACGTCCGAGTGCAAAACGCGAACATCACAACCGTAGTGAGCGGCGTTAAGGTGCGTGCTACGTACGGCACACAAATCATCATCGAGAGCTGTTACTGCTGCATCTGCCAACGCAGCTTTAAGGGCCAGCAAGCCGTAACCACAACCTAAATCGAGCACCTTTTTCGCCCCCAAAGTGCTTATGTCGTAGGTCTCGAGCAAAAATGCCGTGCCAGGGTCGAGTTTGCCTGCGGCGTACACGCCAGGTTCTGCTTGCAAGGTTAAGCCAAGACCTGTAAAGCTAAGCTTTTGAATGTCATGATGGACATCCGAATCTTTCATCGCTTTACAAAGTCGCCAACCTGCCTCTTTTGCTATAACCTCTGCATCTGCAAATAATTCTTTTGCAAAAGCCTCGTAACGTTTTGCTCCTTGGTCTTTGTGCATGACCCAGTACACGACACCACCCATTTTCAAACCGCTTGATGCAGCTTTCAACTCTGCCAACACTCTTACATTACCTTTATCCGTTTGAGGTTCTAAAAAGATAAGCTCAGCATGGTTTTTCGGTGCATCCCAAGGTGCGCCAGCTTGTAAGGAGATGTCAGGGAAGCTTTGAATTAAAGGCTGCAATCGGCGTAAGCTCGCCCTCGAGCTTGCTAACACCAAGCCCACTCGTTGGCGCAGCGCAAAACCTCCACCTGTCATATCTACAAACTGCGTCGTGCTTATAGGTACACGTGCAAACAACTCTTTAGCCGAAGGTGTTAACGAGCGTGTCGTGCGTTCAGGATTAGCAAGAGCGTGATACTCCAACAAAAATTGTCCTAAGTTCATTCGAGAGATTGACTTTCATCCGCTGCTTGTGGTTTTGTCGTTTGATATGCAGGGCGTTTGAGTAAGTATTCTTCTAACACAACCTTTAAGAGTGCTGCCACAGGTACAGCCAGTAATGCACCAAGTAAACCAAACATGCCTGCACCCACAAGAATCACAAGTAGAACTGTAACAGGATGAAGATTTGTACTTTTTGACAAAATATAAGGTCCGAGAACATTACCTTCAATTTGATTGGCCACGACAAAAACCACAACAGCAAGTAAGGCCGTCAGTGGACTCACGGTAAAACCAAGTATCACCGCTGGAATCACGCCAACGATCGGCCCCAAATATGGCACGAGATTAAACAGTGCTGCTAAAAAACTAATGGCAGGTGCAGACGGTACACCCACGATACTGAGTCCAACAAAAATCAGGATACCGATAATGGAGGTAATAAGAAGTTGACCACGGATGTAACCACCCACCGCCACATCTGCTTTTGCGGTGATGTCTTCGTAGAGAGGTCGCCAGCGCACAGGAACAAATCGCTTAAAGTTTGTGGTAAAGCGCGGATAGTCATAGAGAAAATAGGCACTCGTTAAGAGAATCAAAAATATTTGCGCTGTTGTTGAAAGCACGTTTGTTGCACCACTAAGTAAAATGCTCGGGCCATCTCTGGCGACACGCTGTAAAAAGCTATTCACGCTTTCAACGAGATTCGAGAGAAAGCCCGTAAGTTGTGTTTGCACTTGTTGGCTTAGTTCATCCGAAGAAGTTTGTACGCCAAAACGACTCGAGAGAAAGGTAGGAAGACTTTCAACAATTCTTGTAAACCAAGCAGAAATTCTCCCTGTCAACGCACCAATGTTATTAAAAGCATCAGGGAGTTGTTGGCTAAGCCTGCTGAGATCTGTCACGACATTGGTAATAAGCACCGAACCTAACACGAGGAGAGCGACCACACCGACATAAACAATCACGACTCCAAACGAGCGACGCACTTTGATACGCCGCAAAGCTTCAACCACAGGATTCAGTACATAAGCAATTCCAAACCCGATGACACCAACTTGCAACGCAAAAGCGTAGGCTTTGCGCGTCGTCCAGAGTATCCACAGAAGGAGCAACCCCAAGACTAAAAACGTCACGGCGCGAACCCAAGGACTCCGCCACACAATCTCGAAGGCTGTAACGTTGCGCCTTGTGTTACCCTTGCTTGTTTCTACCTGACTATTTGTTGAAGCATCTTTTGGCGGTGTACTAGCTGGTGCATCCTGACTTGTAGAATCACTAAGCTCTTTTTCAGACTTCAAATGATTCACAGTCTTATCCGACGTGGGTCGCGCCATAAAACCTTAAGGCCCCACGAAAAGCTTGGCGGCTTCGGTGCGAACCTGCTCAGGTGTCGCCGCATTTTGTCCAAAAAAGGTGTTGTCCGCAAGCCAAACCTCAAAGTGAAGGCGAGCTCCCCGCGTCGTCCCTTTGACCCCATCGTCTGTACCCGAGTTACCGACAAAGCCGAGAACTTGTCCGCGGTAAACTTCTTGGCCTTCAGCTAGCGCTTGCTCTACGCCTGAAAGGTGTGCGTAGCGAATCACGCGGTCATCGTTGAGACGGACCCAAACCTGCCGCCCCCGCAACACATTTAAATCGTCTTCACTCGCTCCCTCTGCGGCAACTTTATCAAGCAGGGTTTGCCATTCCTCCTGCGTTAACTCTTTATAGTCTTTGTCTACCCGGATGACTACACCATCCGCAGCAGCAACCACAGGCGTTCCAAAGGTAATCGGCACACCCGAACTCGAACTGTAAAAATCGAAGCCTTGATTTACACCTCGGCGGTAGTCTCGAGGGGAAGTGGGCAAATACATATCATCTTGAGGAAGTTTCGCACCAGGGATTGGAAACCATAGACCTTCAGGGGCAGTGTTCACGCTCTGCGGAGCGTCTGTTTGAGCAGACCCTCCAGCAACCTTAAGCTCATTTAGAGCTCGCACGCTGCGAGTTAAAGCCACCGTCATAATCAGTCCGTAGAGCAGCAAAGCAAAAAGGATATACCAACCTGGCTTAATTACACGCCAATCAAAATCCCCTGACGGCGAGGGTAGGTGTTCATTATCTACATCCATCTTGTAAAAAGTGTAACACGATAAAAAGATAAAACGTGAGACATAATAATATTACATGGCTCTCTACCTCACATCTTACTTTTATCCATTAGGGTTTAAGACCTGTGGGTAAACCATTTGGATAATACTCCTGAATCGCCGCCTCTATTTGCTCAACACGGTTGCCTGGATTAGGGTGGCTGCTCATAAATTCAGGTTGGCTTTGTCCGCCGCGTGATTCCTCGAGAATCTCCATGACTCGTTTGAGAGAATTAGGGTCATAGCCTGCATCCGTCATAAACTTTACACCAAGCTTATCTGACTCTAACTCGTCACTGCGTCCATGCTGCAAATTCACCATTTGACCGACCATCTGGGCCATACGCGCTGAATTATAGTCACCTGCCGCTACCCCAAAGGCTCCCGTAAGTCCTTGGGTGAGCTTTTGTTTCGCTAAATGCTCCGAGCCGTGCCGGCCGACCACGTGACCAATCTCGTGACCTAAAACGCCAGCGAGTTGTCCTTCGGTCTCGAGCCTGTCTAACAAAGCGGCCGTAATAAAAATTTGTCCGCCTGGTAAAGCAAAAGCATTGACGGTTTGCTCATCAGCGAGGAGGTGAAAATCAAACCTATAGGGTGTCTGACTTGCCACCGACTTTGCCACAATACTCTGACCTATAGCTTTGACAAAATCTTGTGCCTGTTGATTTTGATAGAGGCCACCATATTCTTGGGCCATTTGTGGTGCAGCTTGTAGACCTAGTGCAATCTCTTGGTCTGGGGTCATGTCTACATACTGTGTTTCACCGGTTACGGGGTTTTCGGAGCGTGTCCCTAAATAGCTAAAAAAGGATATACCTGCGACCACGAGCGCAATGATTAGGCGAACAGACAGACCCGAACTGCGTCGCGACGTGCGTCCATAGGATTGACGATTCATCGTGACCTCCACGTTTTGAACTAAGTTCTAGTCTAACAAACTCTAGCCTAAGTCGTCATACACAATGAAGCTAGAGTTACGTTCTTTGCAATAATAAACCTATAAAGGTCTTTTTACTAAAACCCCGCAATTATTAAAGTCAAGCTAATTGTACACCGGTTACTTAGAAACCCTAGGCTAACTTCAAGAACGCTTTGCTTCTTCAACGTAGGCTTGGTGTAATTGTACGGGTTTGGCTTTACCCTTCGCTCGAATATTAAGCACTTCGACGATAACAGAAAAGGCAATGGCAAAGTAGATATAGCCTTTTGGAATTTTTTGTCCAAAGCCTTCGGCAATGAGGGTAATGCCAATAAGCAGCAAGAACGATAGTGCAAGCATTTTTACCGTTGGATGCTGATTGACAAATTCGTAGATGCTTTTCGCGGCAAAAAGCATCACGGCCACCGAAATCACGAC
Organism: Trueperaceae bacterium; assembly: GCA_051649365.1. Lineage (GTDB taxonomy): Bacteria > Deinococcota > Deinococci > Deinococcales > Trueperaceae > CAVTAE01. The sequence goes on along the minus strand of JBOFGY010000010.1, from coordinate 12,883 downwards.
AGCCGCAATCATGACACCTAGATAAGGTGTCATCCCGACAGCGGTAATCACTGAATCTATCGAGAAGACCAAGTCGAGAATCATAACTTGGGCAATGACAGCGGCAAAAGTGGGGGCGACTTTGGCACTGACATGCCCTTCATCGCCCTCGAGCTTGTCGTGAATTTCTTTGGTCGCTTTATAAATCAAGAAAAGACCACCCATAATCAAAATAATATCTTTACCTGATATACCTTGACCTAGCACAAAGAATAAATCGTTTTTGAGGGTGATAATCCATCCTATGGCGAAGAGCAACAAGAGGCGCATTCCTGCTGCTGCCAAGATACCAATTTGACGGGCTCTCCCCTGCTGGTTAGCGGGTAATTTTGCCGCTAGGATCGAGATAAAAATAACATTATCTACACCAAGAACGATTTCTAAAAAAATGAGAGTGACGAGTGCCGTCCAGACTTCGGGATTTGTAAGCCATTCCATAAAAGCGGAGTGTAACAGAATTATGGCCATTAATACTGTCAGCTAAACTGGAATGGCCATAGGCATAAAACGGTAAAAGGCGACAGACATTAGTCAACCGTTAGAAGCCAACCTAAGGTTTTTAAGCCATTCGACTCTCAACCTTCCGTCATGCTCTTGAGCACCTTCATACCTGCCACAGCTTTGGGAAAGCCAAGAAACATTGCTGCATGAAGAATAAGCTCTTTTAACTCGGTGTGGCTCGAGCCCGCCCGCAATGCGCCATAAAAATGGATACGCAGCTCGCTTTCAGAACCCACACTCAGCAAATGAGCAATCGCCAGTAGTTCTTTAGTTTTTAGGTCTAAACCCTCGCGCTCAAACACTTCGTCATAAGCAACACGCATGATGAGGTCAGCAAGGTCGGAGTCGAGTTCCCGCAGATTCGCGGCCACTTTGTCAGCTTTGTCTCCCCAAATCGCTGCCCTAGCCGCACCGTGTTTTTCTTTTTTTACCTGTAACATTTTGGATAGTGTAACATTTACTTTCTACCTTCTGCCTTCCTGTCTCTCTTGTGTACAATACCCTATGCTTTCCGATACTTTCCGCCGTGTCTGGCAAAACATTTACCTACGTGTCCTCTTTATCGCTGTGGGAGCTTATTTATTTATTGTTATGTTGCAAACCACACGGGTTGCTTGGATTAGTTTCCTTATTGCTTTTCTTATTGCCTACCTCGTTGAACCTATCGTAGACAGACTCGAGCGCAACCGTCTTTTTCCGCGCTGGCTTAGCGTCGCGGTGACCATGCTGTTTATTGTCTTGTTTTTCGTGGTTGGTGTTATTTTGGTTACAGATATATTGTCTCAGGTCGCGCTGCTACCCCAAGTTATTACACCTTTACTCGAAAATTTACCTGCACGGCTCGAGGCCCTCACACCCGACTGGCTTCTACCTTTTCTAGGTGATAACACCACCAGCGCACAAGCTTTTTTCCAACAACAGCAAGATACTATTCTCTTTTTTTTCCAAAGCCGCGGACGTTTATTCGTACGAAGTATCGGCACATTTTTTAGTGGTTTGGGTCAAGGTATCGTCATTTTGTTTTTGGCAGCGTTTATTATCTCGAGCTACTCGGCAATTCAACAAAGCATCTACCGCCTCTTTCCACCCCGCAACCGCGATTTTATTTTAGACTTAGCTGGCAAGCTCGATAAATCCGTTGGTGGCTACGTACGCGCGCAAGTGCTTCGAGCCATTATCGTTGGCTTTGTTTTATGGATTGTCTTTTTAATTATTGGCGTACCAAAAGCCGCAGCCTTAGCTTTTGTCTCGGCGTTTTTGAATCCCATCCCTTACTTGGGCCCTAGCTTAGCTACAATTCCAGCCGTGCTTTCTGCACTTACGGTGAGTTGGCAAGCTGCACTCATCACGTTCATTGCTTGCGTCATTATTCAAGTTTTAGACGGCAATGGCCTGCAAACCTTCCTCCTTTCACAAACGGTTTCCTTACATCCTGTTACTGTTTTGGTTGCTCTCTTAGCAGGTGGAGCACTGTTTGGATTTTGGGGGATTATTTTGTCTATTCCGGTTGCCGCGTTTATGCAACTTCTTTATAGTGATTATTATCTAAAAAGTCCCTGGTATTTAAAAAATGCGCCTGTGCGCTTTTTGCAACGTTCATCTGAAGTTAAAAATCCGAAAAAAGGTAGCCAAGAAGCAGAAAGCTAAAAGCAAAACGCTAATACAGCTTCCAATTATTTACTTACAAAATTCTGAAGCCTTCAGAACATCATTGCTCCCACATTGACCTGTAGGGATGCATACAAACCGCACCACCAAGGAAGACAAATAAGGAAGACAAAACGACACGGCATTTATCGTCAATTCTATAGCCATTCAGAATTTGTATAAGACGTAAAATCCAAGACAACATCAACGACATTTCAGTTCTCACGTCTTACGTTTTACGCTTTCAGCTTTCTGCCTGCTTTACATTCCTAAGGTCACAACAGCAAGTGGGATTTCATTTACACCATCAATTTGTAACAGCTCTGAAAGTTCATCGTCATAAAATTCTGAGCGGAAACTCGCCACGAGCTCTAGGGCTACCGCAGCGAGAATAGCATTCTGAGCAGCCGCTCCAGCCTCGAGATAGAGATAGCGGTAGGCTCTACTCTTAGCTCCATCCTCGAGCCGCTGCGGAATACCTGTAAGTGCCAAAATTGCCGCACAAGCATCAATATCATTTTTGCCAAGTAAGGCAGCTCTCAATTCTTCACTTGGGTCATCGCGGCGCAAATACTCGAGTCCATGATCTCGAGGATTATAATGATAAAGTCCTGGAAAAATATCTTGAACTTCCCTGACAACGAGGTAAGTTTCGACACCTGACACCAGGCCATTTTGTAAATGTGTGCGTTGCCCACCGTAAGTGAAACCTGAGGTCGCCCACAAAATTTGTGAAAGCTGGCGTTGACGAATGCGCCCACCCTCCGTGATACTAAGCCGTGACTTTGCCAGGGTTGACCAAAGCCCCTCACCCTGCCGCAAATCGGGCGGTGGCAACATGGCTACCTCGAGGGGATTCGCGTAAACCTTTACCGACGGTGCATATTTACCTTTACTCGTCGGCAATTGACCCCGACGATATTTTGTTTGTGTCTGAAAGGATGCACCAATGGTTTTTTCATCTTTCTTCACTGTCGTCAAGGCCCCTCCTGAAGTGTGAGCTAGTGTAACACTCTTCGCAAAGTAGATTCCAAACCAACACGCTCAAAGCAAAACACATCAAAATAAGAAAAGAGGGTTAAGATTTCTGCTTTTAGCCTTTAATCTACTTCTAGCCTTGAATCTACACTGTCTTTTATGCATCTCTTCGACTTCTTCACCCTTGCTAAACTCTTCAACGTGACCCGTGAATTACTCGAGTGGTTCCAGCAAAACAAACGTAATTTGCCTTGGCGTAAAAAACGTACCCCCTACCGCGTCTGGATTTCTGAGGCGATGTTACAACAAACCCAAGTTGCAACTGTCATTCCATATTTCGAGCGGTGGTTACAAACATTTCCAACCCTTTACGGCTTAGCGGAGGCATCTCTCGATGATGTCCTCAAACAATGGGAAGGGCTTGGGTACTATCGTCGCGCTAGACATCTACACCAAACGGCACAAAAAATTGTTCTCGAGCGGAAAGGGATTTTTCCAACGACATATGAAAGGTGGCTCGAGCTACCGGGCATCGGCCCCTACACCGCCGCAGCTATCAGCTCGATTGTTAATGGTGAAAGCGTGTTGGTGGTAGATGGCAATGTCAAACGTGTTGCGGCACGACTCTTTATGCTTAAAGGAGTCATCAGCGAAAAAATTGCCAAAAAACGTTTAGCTCCTTTTTTGCCTCAAACAAGACCTGGTGACTTTAACGAGGCCCTGATGGAACTTGGTGCCACAGTATGCACACCTAAAACTCCACAGTGCAACACGTGTCCCGTTCAGACATTTTGTAAAGCTTATCAAAAAGGTCGCGTGGCTAACTATCCAACACCAAAGCTTAAAAAAGAAACTCCCCGACATCATCGTTACGCACTTATCTGTGTAAAAAACAATAAGCTGTGGTTACGGCAGCGTGGGGAACGCGAAATGCTGAGCGGTTTGTGGGGCTTTGTATTAGTAGACGATAAACCTAAAGGAAAGCTTTTGGAAGATGTCAAGCACAGTTACAGCCATTTTCACCTTACCGTTACACCTGTTCTAGGCTCTATCCCACGCAAAACAGAAGGGCGATTTTTTCCGTTAAATACTTTGGAAACATTCGCCCTTTCAACGCTAGATCACAAAATTCTCGAGCGTGTCTTTCAATCTTTAATCAACCTGGCATTATGATCAAAAATGGTAATTAAAGCCAACGCGAGCTGTAATGCCAAATAGGAAGCTCGGGGCGAAATAAAGATCTGGACCTACTTCAAAAAAAAGTCCTCCTTGAGGAAAGTTTGCCTCAACAAAACGATACTCACCACCAATTAAACCTTGAAGACCTATGCCGAACTCGCCACCAAAGGATGTGAAAAGACCTGCACCTAAGTAGGTATCGAGGGGTGCGGTTCCTGTATCTAAATCCAAATCAAACAAAGCATCTGCACCTAAATAGAACCCTGATGTATACGCGTAACTGAGGCCGAGGGTGGCCCGTAAATCAATCTCCTCGTCAAATAAATCTTCGACCCCAAAGTGCAAAGCCGTTGTGGGTAAGCCTAAAGACACACCACCCCAGTAACCTCGCAATGAGGTTTGTGCAAACGAGGACGACGCTGACAACAACACAAGGGTTATAACCAATAATCTTGGACGCATACTTTTCCTCCCACATCTTCTGAAAAAGTTACATAAGTTATAACATAGCCCCCGAGCAGCAACAAGCCAAAAAAGTGTTAGGAGATACCTCTCTATATGAAGAACAAGTGCAAGAACTGCTAAAGATTTTAACACCTCTGCTGTCTGCTTTTGCTATTCGTCTTGGCGAAACTGATAGGCTAAAGCGAATGAGTAAACCTCGCATCATTGCTGGTACAGCGAAAGGTCGCTTTTTAGAAACTCCCAAACGTGGTACTCGGCCAAGTCCGAGTCGCTTGCGTGAAGCCCTCTTTAATATCTTGCAAACACAAGACCGCGGCACTTTTTTAGATTTGTTTAGCGGTTCAGGTGCCATTGGTCTCGAGGCTGCCTCGAGAGGTTGGCAGGTTACTTGCGTTGACCTCAGCAAAGAAGCTGCCAAGGTTATTCAGCAAAACGCAAAGAATCTCAAATTGACACCCACCGTCATTCAAGGAGATGCACTCAAATTTGCTACAACAACAGCAGAACATTTTGATATTGTCTTTGCAGCTCCCCCCTATCCACTTGATTTATTACCACTGTTCAAAACAATTTACGAAAGTAATATTGCCAGTGAGCTGTTTATCTTTCAACACCCAACTGGGCTCGAACTACCTTATGGTGACGAAACACGCAGCTACGGCTCAAATGCAGTGACGTTTATAAAAAAACCTGGTTCGCAGGAAGAAACAACGCAAACAGAGTGACAAAACCAGCAGCGCACAAATTGTCAAATAAAGCGAGTTTTTCTGTGTTTTACATGATTATGCTGTCTCGCATTAACATGAAGCTCATAGTAGCGTGCTTCACTAGTGATAATTATGTCTTCACCATCTTCTTCCTCGAGGCCTGACAAACACCTCTACGAATTAGATTTATTTCGGTTTATCGCAGCCTTTCTGATCGTACTCCATCATTATTTATTTCGCGGACAAACCGCCAATGGTTACAACCCTGTTTCGTTTGCCCCTTGGCTCACTCTACTAGGACAATATGCTACAGGTTTCAATTTCTTCTTTATGATTAGCGGCTTCGTGCTGATTGCTAGCAGCTTTCGTAAAACACCAGCACAATTTGCCATCTCGAGAGCCCAACGCCTTTATCCTGCATTTTGGGTCTGCTGCACCATCACTTATGTCGTGAGCCTACTGAGTCAAGATCCACGCTTTATGGTGTCGCCCTTAGATTATCTTGCCAACCTCACTATGCTTAATGGTTTTGTTGGCATCCCGTATGTAGATGGTGCTTACTGGACAATGCTCGTCAGTATAAAGTTTACCCTACTCCTCTTTTTTATCATACTTTTTAGACAAACGAAGCACGTTTACTGGCTAGCTTGGGGTTGGCTACTCTACAGTGTCAGCATGATTTTCCTCGAGATTCCTTACGTGGATTTTTTTCTTCTCTCTAATTTTGCACCTTTCTTTATTGCAGGCATGATGGTTTATTTTATTCGTACTAAAGAACACCGCTTAAAGTATTGGTTGTTATTTGCTTCCAGTTATCCTGTGGCAATGTACTATGTCATGCTCGACGCCCAAGCCAAAGAGCTGCGCTATGAGGTTTCCTATTCCATCCTCACATTTATGCTGATTCACACGGTTTACTATTTAATCTTCGTTCTTGTTGCCACGGACAAAACAAAAGCATTAAGGCTACCCTTTTTCGCTTTCCTTGGAGCCATCACCTATCCCCTGTTTTTGTTGCACCAAAACATTGGCTTTATGTCCTTTACGTATATAAATATGAATAAATATTTGCTACTTTTCCTCCTCCTCGTCACTATGTTTAGTGTGGCGTATCTAGTGTATAGATTTGTTGAAAAGCCACTTACTAAGCCTTTAGGGCAGTGGCTCGAGCAACGCTTCTCTAAGAGTCGTAAAGTATTGGACAGAAAACCGTCTACTTAATTAAAACAGGTGAATTTAAGACAAACATCAAGAGAAGCCCAACAAAGCTCGTAAGATTCCTAACAGACCCCTCAGAGGCACGTGCTAGACTGTACTCTTGCTAACTAGAGGTATTTTCTATCCTTTGAATCCGTCTGAGAGGAACGCACCATGCTTGGATTTATCCAAAAACTGTTTGATAACAATGAAAAAGAAGTAAGGCGCATCGAGAAAGAGATTGTAGCGGCAACGAACAGCCTCGAGCCCCGCATGAGAGAGATTTCTAACCTCCCCGAAGCTTACGCTGACCTTAAAAAGCGACATCTCGAGGGGGGTGAAACCTTAGAAAAACTCATGCCGGAGGCCTTCGCCCTAGCACGGGAAAGCATGGTCAGAAATATGGGGCTGCGCTACTACGACGTGCAGCTTGTCGGCGGTGCTGCCCTGCATTACGGCAAAATTGCTGAAATGCGAACGGGTGAAGGTAAAACCTTTGTTGCTACACTTGCCCTCACCCTCAACGCCCTAACGGGTAAAGGCACCCACCTCGTAACAACCAACGATTATTTGGCACAAACCGGTGCCGAGTGGATGGGACCCATTTACCGTGGTCTCGGGCTCACAGCTGCCCACATTACCCACAGTATGAACGGTGATGCACGCCGCGCTGCCTACACTTCAGACATTACTTACATCACAAACTCGGAGCTAGGCTTTGACTACCTGCGCGACAACATGGCCTTCCGACCTGAGCAACTCGTCTTGCGAAAAGATACCCCCTTGCACTTTGCCATCATTGACGAGGTAGATTCGATTCTCGTAGACGAAGCCAGAACACCTTTAATTATTTCAGGCCCCGCCGAAGCTGCTACAGACATGTATTACACAATGGCGAAAATTGCTAAAGGACTCGAGCGTGGCAAACCTAAAGAGGGTGACAATCCCGCCACTGGCGATTATTCTGCTGACGAAAAATCTAAAGATATTCACTTAACCGAGCAAGGCATTGAAAAAGCTGAAAAAGCTCTCAACATTGATGACATCTTTTCTTCCAAAAACATGGAGATGGGTCACATGCTGCGCCAAGCTCTTCGCGCTAAAGAACACTATTTTGTAGATAAGCAGTACATCAAAGATGACGATGGCAAAGTCATCATTGTAGATGAAAATACAGGTCGCCCCATGCCCGGCAGGCGTTTTGGTGAAGGCTTACACCAAGCGATTGAAGCGAAAGAAGGCGTAAAAATTGAGCGCGAAAACCAAACGTTGGCAACCATTACCTATCAAAATTTTTTCAAACTCTACGACAAAATTTGTGGGATGACGGGTACAGCAAAAACCGAAGAAAAAGAATTTCAAGAAATCTACGGCTGCGAAGTTTTAGTCATTCCTACCAATAAACCTGTGGTGCGTAAAGATAGCGACGACGTAATTTATAGAACGGTTGAGGGTAAATACAACTCTGCCGTAAAAGAAATCGAAGAAATCCACAAGACGGGTCAACCCGTTTTGGTGGGTACTGTTACAGTTGAAGCTTCTGAAAAACTCTCGAGTATGCTGAAGCGTAAAGGCATCAAGCACGAAGTTTTGAACGCGAAATACTTAGTCCGTGAAGCTGAAATTATTGCACAGGCAGGGCGCAGCAGTGCCGTCACGATTTCGACGAACATGGCAGGTCGTGGTACAGATATTGTGCTGGGGGGCAACCCAGAAATGTTAGCAAGGCAACTGCTCGAGCGCGAAGGCTTCGCCAAATATGACACGACCACAGAACTCTTTATCAAAAACGTCATGATGGGTAAACGTAGTGAGGCTGAAGAACTTGCTCAAAAGCTCGAGGGCCTACCCGCCGACATTATCTCCCGTATTGAAAAACTTCGTGACGAGTCTAAGGCAGATCAAGAAAAAGTTCGCTCACTTGGTGGTCTTCATATTATTGGCACTGAACGTCACGAATCGCGCCGTATTGACAATCAGCTTCGTGGTCGCTCGGGTCGTCAGGGTGACCCAGGGAGTAGTCGCTTTTACGTATCTTTTGAAGACGACCTCATGCGCCTCTTTGCGAGTGATCGCGTGGTGGGCATGATGGACAGACTCGGCATGAATGACGAGCAACCCATTGAAGCCCGCATGGTTACGGGTGCCATTGAACGCGCTCAAAAACGTGTTGAAGATAGAAACTTTGGTATTCGTAAACAGCTCTTAGAGTTTGACAACGTGATGAGCAAACAGCGCGAAGTGATTTATAAACAACGCCGCGACATTTTGCTTGGCAGCGATATTTCTGAGAGTGTTCAGGACATGATTGCTGATTATATTGACAGCCAGACACAACAACATTTGAACCCAGAACTCGAGCTCGAGGCCCAAGACATTGCCGCTCTCAAAACTTCACTTGTAGACGCCATCCCCGCTTTTGAGACGATAGATTTTGAAGCCTTTAGAGGACAAAGTCCAGACGACGTCACCGATCAGCTTGTTCCCAAAATGGAAGAGGCTTACAAAACTCGTGAAGCCGAACTAGGCACACCCATGCTCCGCGAATTAGAACGCTTTATCACGCTTCAAGTTGTTGACCAACACTGGAAAGAACAACTTCATAGCATGGACGTACTCCGTCAGGGCATTGGACTTCGTGGTTACGGTCAGCGCAACCCACTCCAAGAATATGCCACAGAAGCCTTTAATTTATTCCAAGAGATGACGGCGACGATTAAACTAGAAGTTGCCAAACTGCTCTTCAAAGTTCAGGTGCAACAGCAGCAGCCACTCGAGCGCAAACAAGTCCAGCGCAATATCACCACAAATGAAGGTGATTCTGCCGCTGCGAGTGCCTTCGCATCCGCACCCCGTCCTACAAATACAGGTCGCCCAGCTAACCCTCAAAATGCAGCCGCACGTCCAACACAGCCTATCCGTGTGGAAGACAAAGTGGGACGCAATGACCCTTGCCCTTGTGGTAGTGGGAAGAAGTATAAGCACTGTCACGGACGCTCGGATGCACAAGCTGCCGATTAGCTCAATTAGACGCGCCCCACTCACAACGAAATGCACTTAATTTTCTTAAGCTTTTCGATAGTGACAACTAAAGAGAGCGAGGAAATTTGAATGCACGCACAAGAGTTTCAACAACGTTTGCAAGGCAAGGAAGTGGTCGTTATTGGTGCAAGTTCTGGCATTGGATTAGCAGTTACCAGAGCTAGTGCAGCACTAGGTGCAACTGTATATATGGGAAGTCGCAGCTTGCAAAAATTAAAAGAAGCTCAAGCAACTGTTTCTGGTCTCACTGAAATTCACGCCGTTGATATGCTCGAGGAAACTTCTGTGGCGGCCTTCTTTGAAAAAGTTGGTGATTTTGATCACCTTGTCGTAACTGCTGTTGCCGATGAAGTCAAGTTGCGTTCATCCTTTCAAGCCATGTCTACAGAAATCGCTCAACGAAGCCTCGAGAAATTCTGGGGTTCTTTTTTCACTGCGAGAGCTGCTGCTCCTCTTATTCGTGAAGGTGGTTCCATTATCTTCACCTCGAGCATCGCGGCGTTTGCGCCACCTGCAAATGGTGGTTATGCGGTCATGAATGCGGCTAGTGCCGCCGTTGCTAGCTTTGGCCGCTCCCTTGCAGCCGAGCTAAAACCTATTCGAGTGAATGTGGTCGCTCCTGGCTCCGTCAATACAGGCGTTTGGGGAAGCATGAGTCTAGAACAGATAGAAAAGTTCAAACAAAATGCAAGCTCGAGCCTACCTGTTCAACATTTAGGTGAGCCTGAAGAGTTAGCGCACGCATTTTTATATCTTATGACTAATACCTATACAACAGGTTCAGTCCTTGTTGTAGACGGTGGAGCTATGCTCACCTGAATCTTCAAAGAATTTGCTATACAAGGAGTTATGTATGATACGTCAACAAACCGAACAACTTATCAAAACCTACTATGACCGCTTCAACGCCCAAGATGTCGAGGGCTTCCTTGCTTTACTTACAGACGACGTAAGCCACGAAGTCAGCCAGGGTGACACGCGCACGGGCAAAGATACCTTTAGAACGTTCTTGCTGCATATGAACGACTGCTACAAAGAGCGTGCTTAATAATATGTCCATTATGGTGAACGAAGACGGCTCGAGAGCCGCCGCAGAATTTATGCTCGACGGCACGTACTTAAAACAAGATGGTAACTTGCCACCTGCCAATGGACAAACGCGCGTTGGAGCATTTTTTGAAATTCGTGATGGCAAAGTAGCACACATTGCCAATCATTACAATATGAAGGATTGGCTCCGTCAAATCGGCTAAATATGGAATGGAACCCGCTTGTCCCAGAACTTACGGTGTTTGACTTTGAGAAAAGCCTCGAGTTCTACACCAAGATGCTTGGCTTTGAAATCCTGTTTACACGAGAAGGTTTTGCTTACTTAAAGCAGGAGGGCGTGCAATTTATGCTCGAGGCTTATCATGAAGATGGTTGGAATATTGGAACACTCGAGCCTCCCCTCGGGCGTGGCATCAACTTTCAAATCGAACTTAAAGACACTACGCCCATTTACGAAAGACTTAAAGGAATCAACTATCCTCTCTACCGTGACAGAAAAGATATCTGGCGAAAGACAGGAGACGTTCAATCGGGTGGGCGTGAGTTTTTACTGCAAGACCCCGACGGTTATTTGCTTAGGTTCTATCAGCATTTAGGTGAAAGGCCGCTCGAGTCATCAGACAAGATTCTCGAGTTCTGACATTTTCTTCCCATTCGCCCAACCCTGCAAAATATTGGCATGATGTTTGGCGGCGACGGGCCCTAACCAAGGTGACCAGTAGCCTTGCATGGTTGCCACAACTAACACTGTTGGAATACTTTTTACGTTCGGGTCGTGTGGGCAAAAAAGCAAATCCATGTTTGTAACAGGCCCACCGTTGGGGCCACCTACAGGTTGTTCATAACGTATAGCGACTTTGCGAAAACCCAAATGCTGAAACACGTCACGGCGCACGATGGGGTCTGCACCAACGCGGTGTTCTGCTTCAATGTCCTCTTGTGTTAACCGCTCGGGTGCCACGCTATCTAGAAAAACACCTTCAACGTTCTTACCCGCAACTTCATCGAGAAGTGCAAACCGTGCCTCGTGAAGTTTGCGCCCCACACCTTTGCCACGTGCTTCAAGTGTTGTGCCCATAAAGCTCGAGAACCCCACATTTGGTTTTTTTAGATAATGAAAAATCACACCACCAAGAAGTCTGGGGTTTCCATCAATACTGTCGTCGTCTTCTGCAACAATCAAAAAATTCTTGCGCCCTGTCATCGGCATGGAGAGCATCATCCGAATCGCTCCACCAGGAATCAGTGCATCAGGGTCAAAATACACGGTGTTTTGCATCGTAACAAAAGCACCGATGGCAGAATCCATTGGATTGGTAATACGGCGAATGTTCATATATACAGAATCTAAGTACACGACAAAAGATTGATACAAAAGCTCAAGCGAGCATGACGCTTAGGAGCACAAGGGTTGCACAGAAGATAACGAAGGAAATCAAGTCCATGACGAAAGAACGTTTTTTCAGGACGGTGATGGGTTTTAAGACGAAGGGGTTTGAGCTTAGCGGTGTGTAACCATTCACCCACCGCATGAGCCCAAGTCAACGCCAGCGACACGAGACTTAGGAGCTTATCAAGTTTGAGGTCACAGGCAAGGTGGGTAGATTCCAAGTCGAAGCCTGTCTTTTTCAGGGCAGCGAAGAGCATTTCAATTTGCCAACGACGTTTGTAAAACTTCAATGCCTGCTTGGGTTTACGATTGGTGACCAGAATAAGCCACTCGTGCTTATCTAAACGTAAAGCGCACACTTTAAGGTTGACACCATAGATGCTGTACGCTTGTGTCAACGCTTGGCTGTGTCCAACCTTAAGTTTTTTGAAGAGCAAGGTTACACGTTTGTTGGCATCAGCCAAGGCATCTTGGCGAATACGAAGGGTGAAGGGAATCTTGCGCTGGTTCAGAAACTTAAACCAGGCTTGACCAATAAATTCTCTATCGGCTAGTAGCATCGCTATGTCTTTCACGTCAATGAACGCCAAGAACCGCTCGATGAGTTGCTTACGTTCTTGGGTGTTCGAGTTCCCTTTCTTTCCTAGCAACTGCCACACCACAGGAAAGGCTATTCCTTTATAGGCAA
>JBOFGY010000009.1:0-35539 GCA_051649365.1 Trueperaceae bacterium | reverse complement strand
ACATCGGCATAAACTTTTTTCAAATCAGTAACATCCGTGGCTAATACATTTGCATTAGACAAGTCTAATTGTGAGACAGCGATTTTGAGGAATGCAGCACGCTTTTGTCGTCGTTCTACCAAAAAGACAGGATTCTCTGGTAGTGAAATCGCTAGCACTAACCCAGGTAAACCAGCTCCTGAGCCAACATCTAAAATAGTTGCTCCTGGCTTTACCCTTGCTTTGATAAATTCTGTATACAAAATTGAATCCATTATCTTAGCATCAAAGTGCTCGAGAGCCACATCTGAAACGAGGTCAAGGGTGTGGTGGTAACGGGTAACGAGTTGTTTGTAAGCTTGTAGTTTTTCCATAAGAGTCAGGAGCTAGCAGTTAGCAAACAAATAGGAGTTGGGAACTGGAGGAGATCAAAACTCTAAATCTTAATTCCTATTTCCCAATTCCAAATTATATTCCCAGTGTTTCACGTGAAACATTTTTAGATTTCAGGTAAATCAACAAAGCAGTGATGTCGCTATCGCGCACGCTACGCAATCTTTGCGCTGCACCTAGTGTGGGGGGCTTGGATTTCTCGAGCATCTGCTTACCTTCAGTAGAAAGGCTTGGTACAGCAGCAAAGTTGACTTTTGTTAAACTTAGTTCCTCGTAGACTTTACGGTTCTCAAACTCCCTTTGGCTACGGTCAATATAGCTACTGTACTTAAGGACAATCTCTACTTTTTGCTGCTCCATTGCATTTAACATCTCAGAAGATTCACCCATCATTGCCACGACATGCTTGTAGGTCATGTTCGGGCGACAAATAATTTTGCTACCGAGATCGCCTTGAAAGCGAGTAGTAGAGAGTCGTTTGACCTCATTGTCTACTCGATCCTGACTCGCCCTGACTCCTGCAAACTCAGCATCAGACACCAAGCCCCAAGCATGACCTATAGAGGAGAGTCTATCTAGCGCATTGTCTTGACGGTGCAAAAGGCGATGTTCATTTCTCGAGGTCAACATACGATAAGGTTCGTTAATGTCCCAGCGCACGAGTTCATCGAGCAAAACCCCAATATAACCCCCGTTACGGGGAATATAAACAAGCTCTCGTTCCTGCACATATTTAGCAGCATTGACCCCAGAAATAAAACCTTGAACGGCTGCTTCTTCATAACCACTCGTGCCATTAATCTGTCCAGCACTAAACAATCCTGGAACAATTTTTGACATCATCGTTACATCAAGTTGGGTCGGGTCAATGGCATCGTATTCTACAGCATAGGCATATCGGTGGATAACAGCGTTCTCAAAACCAGGCAGAGTACGAATCATGTCATCTTGCAAATAGGGTGGCATAGAGCTCGAGAAACCCTGAAGATACACTTCACTCGTCTCGATCCCGTCAGGCTCTACAAAAAGTAAATGCCGTTCTTTATCCGAAAAGCGCACAACTTTGTCTTCAATACTAGGGCAATAGCGCGGTCCTCGACCTTCAATTACTCCACCGTACATAGCCGATTGCTCGAGGTTCGCCTGTATCAGTTCATGAGTTTTTGGAGTTGTGTGTGTGAGCCAGGTAGGACTCGAGGTTACTTTAGGCCCAGGCATACCAGTGAAAGATGCAGGTGGGTCATCCGAAGGTACGCGCTGCAGATTATCAAAATTCACAGAGTCTGAACGGATGCGAGGTGGTGTACCAGTTTTGAAGCGTAGCAGTTTGTGTCCTGTATCTCGCAAACTTTTTGACAAATACCGTGCTGGCGGTTCACCTTGGCGGCCTGCTTCACGCTGTTGTTTGCCGTACCAAACCACACCTGCTAAAAATGTGCCTGTACAAAGCACGACACTTTTTGCGTTTAGTAAACGCCCGTCACTAGTAGTAACACCTGTTACCCACCCTTTCCCAAAGGAGGAAGTCGTTTCTATGGAGGCAACTTCACCTCGCACAACGGTGATACCCGCTGTAGACTCGATACGTTGTCTCGCAGCCGTTGCATAACCATCGCGCTCATTCTGTACGCGTAGGGACTGCACGGCGGGGCCTTTGCTAGCGTTGAGCGTTCTGGCATGAATAGCTGTCGCGTCTGCAAGCCTACCCATTACACCACCAAGAGCATGAAGTTCGAAGACAAGTTGAGACTTGCCAGGCCCACCGATGGCAGGATTACAAGGCATAAGTCCAATTTTGTCCGGATTAGGCAAGACCATCGCCACTTTACAACCAAGTTTCGCAGCAGCGTGAGCAGCTTCAATGGCAGCATGACCACCACCTACGACTAGGACATCAACAACAAAGCCATCAAAAGACACCATAACGCTCAAGAATAGCAGGGCAGGAGGCCACGATTCGTTTTTCATGATTCGTTTTTCGTCGATTTTGGTTATCAGTTCTCAGACTTTACCTAGAAGCAATCATCCTAAACCAAGTGAGCTTAGTTGTTTTCACACAGAACATGAGAGGAACTACCCTCGAGTGGAAGTTCCAAGCTCATTTTCGGAAAAATTTGAAGCTCATCTACCCTAAAAAGGGCGATGGAGGCTGGTTCCATGAACCGCCCCCACAGCCACAACCAAGAAGGCTAGGTAAAGACCGTAAAACCTAGCGTAGAGAAAAGTCTAGCAGGGAAAATCTGTTTTGGGAATGCCTTAAATCACTTGACAACTTTGTCTTAAAAAGGTAGTGGAGGAATGTGAAAAAATCCTTATTTTACTGGGACAAAATGCGTTCTCATACATCGAAAGACGTACAAGATATAGTGTCATTTTTCAGAAAACATCAAAGTGATTTAGATTACATTTATAGGCTCTTTTAGGGTTTATTCGAGCTAATGAAATAGCCCACGTAAACGGTTGATGGAAGGGGCTACCCCCTCTTCAGACTCCTTACAAGTTACCTTTACAAAGATTCTAAGTGAATCGTCTTAGCATTGATGATGAACACCAACAGATGTGTTATTTTTTTCTTCGTGGACATTATAGTGAGAGAAGCAGCACCCAAAGATGCCCAAGGCATTCTCAACGTTCTTAACCCGATCATTGAGACAAAAAAATGTAGCGTGATGGTAAAAGCATTTACGCTCGAGGAAGAGATTAGTTTTATCAAGAATTTTCCAGAGCGCGGAATTTTTCATGTTGCCTTAAACGAAGACAACATTAACAAAGACAACGTTCACGAGGACAAGATTGTTGGCTTTCAAGTCGTGGAGCCTTTTTCGACCCTCACCGCAGCGTTTGACCATGTTGGCATCATTGGAACTTACATAAACTTAATGCTACGCGGCCAAGGCATAGCCAAAAAACTCTTCGAGGCGACGTTTGCAAAAGCTAAAGCAAAAGGTTTTGAAAAAATTACCGCCTACGTTCGTGCTGATAATCCCATCGCTTTGAAAACGTATGAGGCTCACGGTTTCACTCGTATTGGTGTTGCTAAACGTCAGGCCAACATTGACGGGAATTATGTAGACGAGGTTTTCATCGAAACGTTCTTGTGAGTTGTTAGTTTTCAGGAAAAACTTGCTGCTCTTCTATAGTTAGAATTTCGATGGCACCTGCTGTCCAGGAAAAATAACCGCAGTGCTCAGTGAAGACCGCTACATCCTTACCGTCTTTACTCACAACGAAGAACGCGTAGCGAAGACGCATAAATGAACCATCTTGAAAACGCACCTCGAGCGTCTGCTGTGGGAAATGTAGTGACCCTAAACCTTTTGAACGCATCTCTTGGGGTGTAGACGAATATTTCTCAGCAAGTTCTTCTGCCCACACACGGATGAACTCGAGGTTAGGGTGATTGATGGCACGCGGATTCACGGTGAACCTTTACGCTTCGCTCACGGCTTCGTCTTCTAAACGCATGGTTAAGAGCACTTTATCCACACGGTTGCCATCCATATCCATAACTTCAAAACGGTATTTTTCCCAATCAAAATATTCACTAGCTTTTGGAATATGACCCAAGTAGGTGATGATAAATCCACCCATCGTGCGAAAGTCGCTGTCGTCTTCACTCGGTAGAACGTCAATGTTAAAACGCTCCTTAAAATCATCAATGTCGAGTAACCCGTCTAAAAGATACGAACCATCTTCGCGCTCTACAATTTGAGGTTCTTCGTCGTCTTCGGGGTCAGGAACTTCGACGATGCTCTCTAAAATATCACTGAGCGTAACCATGCCTTCGATGCTGCCGTATTCATCCACGACAAGTGCAAAATGAACATTGGTTTCTTTGAAACGCTCAAGCACTTTAAGCACGGGAGTCGTTTCTGGAAAATAAAGTGGATGCTCCAAATAGCGTGATAACTCTAACGGCTCACCACACAAAAATTGTGGCAACAACTGCCGTACATCTACAATACCTAAAACTTTATCGAGGCTGCCTTCAGCCACGACAAAACGACTATGACGATTATCTTGCAGCGTTTTGCGAATATCATCGGGGGTTGCGTTTACGTCAAGCCAGACTATATCCAGACGTGGTTGCATCACAGAGACAATATCGCGGTCACTAAGCCAAAAAACATTTTCTACAATGTCTTGCTCGGCCTCTTCAAAGACACCCGCTTCGGCACCTTGAGCCATAAGCCCAGAAATCTCTGCGTCACTCGTTGGTGGTGCGTCCGATTGGCGAATACGAAGAAGGCGCAAAATGAGTTCAGTAGAACCACTTAACAATTTTACAAATGGTGTACCAAACCAAGAGAGCCAAGTCATGAGTCCTGCAATATTCATAGCGATGCGCTCGGGGTTATTGAGACCTATGCGTTTCGGAACAAGTTCACCAATCACGAGTGACAAGTACGTGATGGCTAACACAACCATCACCGTGCTGAGAGGACTGCTATAGGGCTCGAGAAAAGGAACCTGTGAGATTACCTTGGCAAGCGGCCCTGCAAAATTGGCACTACCATAGGCACCTGCTAAAATACCTACTAAAGTAATCCCAACTTGTACGGTGGATAAAAAGCGCGTTGGGTTTTCTGCTAGGACTAATGCAGCCTTGGCGCGTGTATTGCCTTCGTCAGCAAGTTGTTGCAAACGTACGCGCCGCGCCGAAACGACAGAGATTTCTGACATGGCAAAAAGACCATTGGCAACAAACAAAATCAAGAGTATAAGTGCGGCAACTAACACGAAATGAGCAGGCGGTTCAACATAACGTTAAGGATGGTTGTATCGAAAGAAAAAAATCGAGGATGGAGCGTTCCACCTTCTACTTTTCACCTTAATAACTCCCTACCTACTAAGCCACCTCCATCAAAGAGGTTATCATAGTGAAGACCCTTACAGCCGTAGAACACCTTACGAGCATAAAAACTTACGAGAGTGTGCTTGCTCCCTCTGTTGCTTCACATACATAAATTTGCGGCTCGAGCCCTGTCTTTACTTTATACAACTTTGCAACATTCTGGACAAAGGTTTCAGCATGGTTCACAGCTACTAGAGCAACTGCACACCCCCCAAAGCCACCACCGGTCATCCGAGCACCAAAACAGCCAACTTCTGCTTTAGCAATGTCCACCATCGTGTCTAGAGCTCCGTTTGTGACTTCAAAGTCATATCTTAGGCTGTCACCGCTCTCGCTCATAAGTTTCCCTAACGAAGCTGCATCCCCTTGTTTCATTGCCTTCGCCGCTCTTAACGTCCTATCGTTCTCAGTAATAACGTGTTGGGCACGGCGGCGCACGACTTCAGGAAGCCCCTCGGCTTTAGGGCTAAATTGCTCGAGCGTCACATCACGCAAAGCTTTCACGCCAAAAAATTTTGCAGCCTCCTCACATTCGGCGCGGCGTTCGTTATAGCCCGACTCAGTATGCGAGTGTCTCGTCATCGTATCCATAACAACGGCAACGGTTTCAGGTGGCAGGGGAAAGGCAGACGTTTCTAGGGAACGACAATCAATGAGGAGGGCATAGCCTTTTTGACCCGAGGCACTAATCATTTGATCCATAATGCCTGTATTGGCACCAACCCATTGATTTTCGGTTTTTTGTCCTAGTTGCGCCATCTTCGCAGGCTGCCAAGGAAAGCTCGAGACCTCAAAGAAGGCCCTGGCCGTAGCCATTTCCAAAGCCGCCGAAGACGAAAGCCCTGAACCCCTTGGTACATCACCCGCTAACACGCCTTCCCACCCACCCAAGGTATAACCCTCATTTTGCAAAGCCCACGCCATCCCTTTGAGATACTCGAGCCAGCCCTTATCTTTTTTTAAGTTATCTAAATCAAATTCGCCCCAAGCATCAAAATCTATCGAGTAGACACGAACGTTTCTATCTTTGCGTGGACGCAGCGCGATAAACATGGTGCGGTCAATCGCCATTGGGAACACAAAACCGTCGTTGTAATCGGTGTGTTCACCAATAAGATTCACACGCCCTGGTGCGCGAACAACAGCGTTGGGTGCGGTAGAGAAATGGTGTTTGAAGGTTTCAGTAATGGTGGTGATTAAATCGGACATAGGGAACCTCGGATATGAACAGCATTTCTTTTGTCTGCATGTAGGGGCGCATGGCGTGCGCCCTTCCTTTGGCGTAAACGATATTGTTACCCGCACATGAACAGATTGCAACATAACAACATAACGAATTTAGATTTGACGCACCTAAGGCGAATGGCATTCGCCACTACAACAACATTTCTATTAACGGTGTTTGTAGTGTGTTTCAGATAAGCCCCGCAACCGCTCTGCCGCTTGCTCGGGTGTTAAATCACGCTGCATCTCTGCTAACCATTCATAACTTGCTAAAAACTTTTGTACGGTTGCAGAACGCAACAAAGGCGGGTAATAGTGCGCGTGGAGTTGCCAGTGCTGAACATCACCAAAAAACTTTGCAGACGGCGCAGCGTGCCAACCTGAGCGGTAAGGAAACGATGTTTCAAACAAGTTGTCATAGCGCGTGAGCATTCGGCGCAAAATGTCTGCGAGGGCATGACGTTCGTCGTTTGTCAAATCTGGAATTCGCAACATATGACGACGCGGTAACACCAGCGTTTCAAACGGCCAATAAGCCCAGTACGGCACAAGTACAACCCAATGGTCATTCATCGTAACGATGCGTTCACCATTGGGGATTTCGTGTTCTTCCACATAATCTAACAACAGCGGGCGACGGTACTTCTCAAAATACTTGCGCTGCTCTATATCTTCGCGCGAAGGTTGATACGGCAAGAAATCACTTGCCCAAATTTGCCCGTGTGGGTGCGGGTTTGAAGTCCCGATGATTTCGCCTTTGCTCTCAAAAACTTGTACCCAGCTGTAGGTTTGCTCAAGCTCTCTTACCTGATCACTCCACAGTTCTACAACCTTACGAATATCACTCGTCTGCATTTCTGCAAGGCTTAAATCATGACGTGGTGAAAAGCAGAGGACTCTCGAGGTTCCCCTCACACTCTGTGCTATAAACAAATCATTGACTTCTTCATTCGTGTTTTCAGAATGATACTCAGGTGTATCAGGAAGAAGGGCAGCAAAATCATTTGTAAAAACAAATGTATCCGTGTAGCTTGGATTTTTTGCACCACCTGCGCGTTCATTGCCAGGGCAGAGATAACAGGTTGGGTCATAGCTTGGGCGCATCTCCGCAGGCAGTTTTTCCACTTGCCCTTGCCAGGGTCTTTTATTACGGTGTGGCGACACGAGCACCCACTCGCCCGTAAGTGCATTACGGCGGCGGTGGGGATGGTCAGTGGGGGAGAGCATGGGATTTAGGGGTGAGGATCTAGGAGTTAGGGTAAAACCTTAACACCAAAACCTTTCATGCCGCTTTCCTTAGTGGTGCTGGAATGTACTCACCGTGGGCCTCGAGCAAATCATCCACTAGGTTCCAAATTTGGTCGAGTGTGAGTTCAGCGGCAGTGTGTGGGTCGAGCATGGCGGCATGATAAATATGTTCGCGCTTTCCTGTCAGCAAAGCTTCAACCGTTAAAGTCTGTACGTTGATATTCGTTTGCATTAAGGCTGCCAAGTGTGGTGGTAACGCCCCGACTTTGGTAGGTTGCAACCCACTCTTGTCTACCAAGCACGGCACTTCTACGACAGCAGTGTTAGGTAAGTTATCAATCAAATTGTGATTAGGGACGTTGCTGTATACAACACGGGGTTGTCCAGTTTCCATACTGTGAATAATCAGTGAGCCATATTCATGGCTGCGGCGAACCTCTAAGGTAGCATTGGGGTCCTCGAGTTCTTTCTGCAATTTTTCCCACCCTTTAATATTTTTGATACAACGGCGTGGGTATTCATCGAGCGGGATTTCAAAATCTTTAACAAGTTTAGGATGCCCCTTTTTGATAAACCAAGGGCTGTACTCACTAAAGTGTTCGCTCGATTCTGTAACAAAATAACCGAGCCTGCGGAACATTTCGTAACGTACAGCGTCCCGTAATTGCCACGTTGCCATGCGCCGCTTGGGCAAATCCTTATTTTGTCGCCGTGCAACTTCGGCAATTTTTGGGTAGAGGTCTTCACCATTGCGCTCGAACTTGAGATAAAACGCGACGTGATTAATCCCCGCACAAATGTAATCGATTTCTTCGACTGGAACCTTAATATCACTTGCGAGTTGTTCGGCGGTGCCTTGCACGCTGTGACAAAGCCCAATACTCATGATGGGACTCGAGCGGCGCAAGGCCATGATGTTCATGGCCATCGGGTTGACATAATTGAGATGAACAACATCAGGGCAGAGTTTTTCCATATCGCGCTGCATCTCTAAAAGCACGGGAACCGTGCGAAGCGCGCGCATAATGCCACCAATACCAAGTGTGTCTGCAATCGTTTGACGCAAACCATATTTTTTGGGAATTTCAAAATCAATGACTGTAGAAGGTTCATAGCCACCGACTTGAATCATGTTGATAGCGTAGTCTGCATTTTTTAGAGCTTTCTTGCGATCTGTGGTTATTTCTATTTTTGGTTTAGCACCAACCGTTGCCGCGACTTTTTCAGCAACGACTTTGGAGGTCTCGAGCCTCTCTTGGTTAATGTCAAAGAGGGTGATGGTAGATGTTGCCAACTCGGGAAAACTAAGAATGTCACCGAGTAAGTTTTTTGCAAAGACTGTGCTACCCGCACCAATAAAGGTTATTTTTGCCATGTGTTTCTCCTTAAGAAACTTTTGCTTAGAATCCATCTTCAAGCTTAAATTACAACGTTCTAGAGGATAAATCCATTAAAGTTCTAGGCTAGTTTCTTCATAAGAACATCGTGCTTGCTTATGGTTGTGGGAAACCCCTTCGATTTTACATTTACATCTTTAGCATTAAAGTTCAACAAATATGCTTTGTCTCCACGCTGTGTCCTACGTACACCCTCTGGCAACTTCACGGTTTCAATCTTTGCACGCTTCAAGATAGGCTCCAACAACACTCGTAATCCTGCCACATCTGTCCACATACCTATCGTTAAGCAATAGCCCTTGCCGTGTTTTTGCTCAGTAACCGCTGCAACATTCTTGTAGGCATCGCTTTCATACTTTGCTAAAACGTTTGCGGTTATTGGTGTGAGCAGGTCAGCCCACGTTGTATAATTGAGAGGTTTAAGCCCCTTGTTGAAAACTAATTCGACGTGCTCCGTATAACCAGGACGCAGCGCGTCCACTTTGTTAATTGTTACACCCATCAGCTCTGAGAGTGGGCCAGGAGCAGGCGTGTGAACGCGGCTTGTAAATGTTTTGAACCCAGAGCGCGGCCCAATCACGAGTTGACCGCCTTGTTTAACATACGCTGTTAAATGTTGCGCCAAAGATTCATCCACCATATTTAGTGCGGGTGCTAACACAACTTTGTAAGGGCTCAAATCGGAGCGCGGGTGTGTGATAGCAACATCTAAACCCAGCCCACGCATCGCCATGTAATACGTGAGTTGCAAGGCCCAATAATTCCAACCCTGCGCGTGGGGTTGGATGGAGGTCGCCCAGAGGTTTTCGTAGTCGAAAAGTAAAGCTACCTTGCTGCGAACCAGACCCACCTGTTCTTCGGACAGACCTCCTGTTAGGGGGGTTAGTTCCTTCACAACTTGCTTGGCTTCGTGTGTTGCCACATCAGGCGAACCATCAAACAAATTAAGCCCGGCGTGCATGGTTTCTTGTGCGCCATTCGCAGCCCGCCAACGAAAGTAGGCCACCACGTCTGCGCCATGTGCAAACGCTTGGTGCGTCCAGAGTCGCACAGCACCAGGCGCAGGGAGCGGATTGGATGGAGCCCAGTTCACCTGTCCTGGTTGTTGCTCGATAACCCAGAAGGGTTTGTCTTTTACACCGTAATACAAATCGTGATTAAAGCTAATAAGGTCGGGATGACCACTTCGCATAAAACGGTTTTTTATTTCGTCTGAAAAAAGTGCATCCGTACTGACTGCACCTGGTGAAACTTCAGAAGGGGAGGTGAGACCAAGCTCGAGCATCCCTAGTGGATAATTATCCCAAGTGATGGCATCTAAATCTTTTGCAAGTTTGAAGTGATCATAATGCCCAAATAAAATCATAGCGTTATGCGTAATGGGTTTATCTGAGTACGTGCGAAGAATTTCGGTTTGGAGTTTGTTATAGGAAATAACAGAGTCAGAGGAAAAGCGAAAAAAATCTAAAGTGTGACTCGGGTTTGGTTCGGTTACGGTTAAGTTTGGTAATTCAATTTCATGGAACGCGTTATACTCCATACTCCAAAATCTATTCCACCAAGCCTCGTTAAGTGCTTCAACCGTTTTGTATTTTTCTTTGAGCCAAATTCTAAAATCACGCTTGCAGTTGTCGCAATAACAACGCACGGTGTCGTGGCAGCCGTATTCGTTGTCGGTTTGCCAAGCTTGCACGGCCTCGTGTTTGCTATACCGCGTTGTAAGCAGTGTAACAATACGTGTGGTTTCTTTACGGTAGCTTTTGGAGTTGTAACAGTAATGTCGCCGCGAACCAAAGCCTCTTATACGCCCATGTTTATCAACCTGAAAAACATCATCGTATTTATCCACTAACCATTTGGGCGGCGTTGCGGTAGGTGTGCCAAGCATCACCTTTAGGCCAGCATTGCCAAGATTATCAATAGCACGGTCTAACCAATCAAAATTAAATTTCCCTGAGGTGGGCTCGAGCCTCTTCCATGCAAACTCACCTACACGCACCCAGGAAAGCCCAATCTCTTTCATGCGTTTTGCGTCGGGAATCCAAGTGTCCTCAGTCCAGTGTTCGGGGTAGTAGCAAACGCCAAGTTCCATTGCTGACCTCTTTACTTTATTCCCAGATTTCGAGACCCTTACTTTTGTTGTTAGTTGTGGTGGCTTGCGACCTATATCCTGATCTCGCTCGAGTGCAAGGTCAAAATAGGGTGGCCCACCTCTAAGAGCTTCGAGTAATGATTTAGCTTTTTCGGCGGTTTTCACGTTAGTTTGATATACCACGTCTTGATAGATCAAACCAAATTCTTGTGAGGGGAAATTTGCTAGACTATACGCTATGAGCATGACCTTAAAAGCCAAATTCGACGGCGAGAAAATTTTACTCGAGGAACCCTATCCACTCAAGCCTGGCGTAGAACTCTTGGTTGTCGTTCCCGAATCTGAGGATGAAGAGCGCAGGATTTGGCTCGAGGCTTCAGCAATCTTTCTGGGGCAAGCCTTTGATGGAGATGAACCCGAATATACTACCGACATGATTAAAGTGATTATCTCTTAAAGGATAGCTCGAGCTGAAACCTAAAGAATATTTTCCAAATGCTCGAGCCTATACTCCTCCTCTATTCCAGTAATGAGCACCGCATCAAAACGCACGAACAAATCATCACGCCCAAATTTTTCCACTAAAAAACTTAGAGCAGTCTTTTGTAATTTCTGAATTTTGCGCGGTGTAATCGTTTCAGCAGCCGTGCCGTGTGTTTCTCTCGCGCGTTGCCGCACTTCAACAAACACAATGGTGTCACGGTCTTGCATGATTAAATCTAGTTCACCACCACGCACACTGTAGTTTTCTGCTAACAGCACGTAGCCACTTAGCAACAAGTGACGCTTGGCGATGGTCTCAGCCCAATGTCTCATAAAGGCGATTCAAGGTTGAAGATTAAAGATTCAAGGTTAGGCTTTTAATCTTCAACCTTTAACCTTGAATCTTTAATCCCCACAATTTAATTTGGAGCAATGTCCAGTTTCTTCGCATCTGCCCACAAGCCTTCCAGATCATAAAACTTGCGTGCATCGGGACTCATGAGATGAACGACCATATAGCCGTAGTCAAGCAGTATCCAACGCTGGGAAGGGCCTTCAATACCTTTGGGCAGGATTTTATCTTCTTTGAGTTTATAGTGAACGCTGTCCTCGAGAGCCTTAAGCTGTAGTGAAGATTCACCACTCGCAATAATGAAATAGTCAAGGGTGCTCGAGACTCCGGTGAGTTCCAACACCACAATCTCTTTGGCACGTTTGTCGTCGAGTGCGTCTACGATGGTTTGTAATTCTTTGGGTATACTTGCTGTCACGG
Organism: Trueperaceae bacterium; assembly: GCA_051649365.1. Lineage (GTDB taxonomy): Bacteria > Deinococcota > Deinococci > Deinococcales > Trueperaceae > CAVTAE01. The sequence goes on along the minus strand of JBOFGY010000009.1, from coordinate 23,096 downwards.
TTTTCCTTTCGGGGAGAAGCCTTGAGCTGATGGTATCAGCAACGAATCACTTAGTTAAGCCGAATTTCTACCTTGTTGTCGCTACGACATTTTGCATACTATGGGCTACACCGCTCTCGCTGGCATCTTTTCCTAACACCAATTCAATACGAATGCTTTGCTCCTCGTAACTTGGCAAACTATCTACTTGCTGCTTACTCACTCCAAAAAGGTTTACAAAATAATCTGCGTCTTGCCAATGTGGACTCGTTACGAGTAGGCGTGAAGGGGTGGGGTCAAGGTCATCCTCAGCCGTTAAAATATTTTCTTCGACAAAACCCATCGCAACAAGCCTTTCTTTATAACGTTCTGCTAACCCCTCTATGTTACTGCGATTATTGATAAGTAAAGTAAGTTCTGGAACCTCATCAAAATTTCGCCCTTTACCGCCAAAGGTTTGTGCGATGAAATTCTCGACCTCTTCGACATCATAGCGAAGGTGACTGCCTTGTTCTAGGGTAGGAAGTGTTGCGGTGTCTTTGAGGTGGAGGTGCTCGAGCCTCGCCACAAGTTTTCTAAGCAGGGCAGGGCTAACATTCGTCTCAACATTTTCTGTCAGTACCGATAAAAGTTCGGGTAGCTTAAACGCTGCTCCTACATTCATCGCTTTGAGTTTATTGAGCACCGCGTAACCAAGAGATTTAAGATTATCGAGGCGATCTAAGTCTCCTCTGGGTAAGTCTCTATAACGAATAAAGTTCATGGCGTCTTCACCATCTAAAACTTGTAAACCTGCTTTAAGGTGAATATGCAATTGTCCAGCATTATCATCATGATCCATCAGATACGGCACATTAACTTCCACACCCCCAAGCGCGTCAATAAACTCCTGAAAAATCTCGGTGTTGATAATCGCATAATAATCCACCGGCAAGCCGAGAATACCTTCGACAGTTTCTTTGAGACCTTTCGCGCCCGCCTTAGTATAAACGGCATTAATAAGTCGTTCCCATTCGGGTAAATAAATATCTCTCGGAATTGCAATCACACGAATGTCATTGTTCAAAATATTGACGTACAAAATCGTGTCAGTTTGCGTACCGTTGGCATTGCGACTTCCTGAATATTCCCAGGCTACAATCTTGCCTGCCGCGTTGTAAACAGGTTTACTTTTGCCAGGTTCGTAAAAAATATCCCGACCTGCCACCACAAAACTCGCCTGAAAGCCTTCGCAGTCTTTGCTAAGGCCAAGCAATTCGCATTGAGAAGAACTTAAGGTGGCTTTGTCCACATCCCTTGTAAACCAGTAACCAATCAACCCAACAAGAGCAAGCAGTAAGCCAAGAAGTTGTAACAGCCTCGAGCGTAGAATCATACTCTCACGCACAGATGATACAGCATGGAGGCGAGGGGCGAGAGCTAGGGCAGATAGGGCATCTTTTTGGTTTAGCTATTTACTCTCTGCCCTCAAAACTTGTACCAAGTCCAAAATTGCTGTAAACTATCCCTAAATTCCCTAGGAGGTAGTTTATGGCCATCCTCGAACGTACACCCATCACCAGAGCGGGCGGAAGTTTTTTGTTGGAGCGTCACACTGCTGGAGAAACCTTCACACCCGAAGATTTTGACGATGACCTTAAGATGTTTGCGACCACGGCGCAGCAATTTGTCGAGCGCGAAATCAAACCGAATTTTGAGAAGCTCGAGCATCTCGATTATGACCTTTCGGTTGGGGCTCTTCGCAAAGCTGGCGAACTCGGCTTACTCGGTATAGATGTTCCTGAGGAATACGGTGGGCTTAACACCTCTAAAGTTGCTTCAATTCTCGTTACAGAAAATATCGCCAGGGCGGGTTCGTTTAATGTCACGTTTTCAGCACACACAGGGATTGGTACGTTGCCGCTTGTTTATTTCGGAACACCCGCCCAACAAGAAAAATATCTTCCCAAGCTTGTCACTGGGGAATGGGCCGCAGCGTACTGCCTTACAGAGCCGGGCAGTGGTTCCGACTCGCTAGCAGCAAAAACCAAAGCGGTGCTGAATGACGCTGGCACGCACTATGTTCTTAACGGCACGAAGATGTGGATTTCTAATGCCGGCTTTGCCAATCTTTTTACAGTGTTTGCCAAAATTGACGGGCAACACTTCACGGCGTTTCTAGTCGAGCGCAACACGCCAGGTTTATCTTTTGGTGCTGAAGAAAAGAAAATGGGTATTAAAGGTTCTTCTACTCGCCAAGTGATTCTAGAAAATGTTTCTGTGCCAAAAGAAAACGTACTCGGTGACATTGGGCGCGGTCACATTATCGCATTTCAAATCTTAAACATTGGCCGCCTTAAACTCGCTGCGGGTGGCGTTGGCGGTTCCAAGGAAATGATTCGCCTTGCTTCGACGTACGCACAAGAGCGGCAACAATTTGGTCAGAGCATAGGTAACTTTGGTTTAATACAAGAAAAAATTGGCAAGATGACAGGTGATACGTTTGCGCTCGAGTCGGCCATTTACCGCATGACAGGGGAACTAGATAAAAAACTTGCAGGCACGACAACACAAGCCGAACAACTCGCCGCCATTGATGAATACGTCATTGAGTACAGCTTTATCAAAGTCGCAGGCTCAGAAATTTTAGATGACAACATTGACGAAACATTGCAGATTTATGGCGGGAATGGTTTTAGCGCGGAGTATCCCATCGAGCTTGCCTATCGCAACAGCCGCATCAACAGAATTTTTGAAGGCACCAATGAAATCAATCGTTTGCTAACGACAGGTCAACTCTTAAAACGTGCTTTGAAAGGCAAGCTCGATGTCATGTCTGCTGCACAAAGTGCAATTCAGGGTAATCCTGTTAGGGATACTGAGGCACCCACTGAACTTAAAGATGCATTTACCTCTGTAGAAAATATGAAACGCGCAATACTTATGGTTGCAGGTTTGGGCGCAATGGCTTACCAGCAAGACATGGAAAAAGAACAAGAAATTATGGCAAAAGTTGCTGATATGATTACAGCTTTATACTTGTCAGAGTCTGCTTTGTTACGTGCTGAAAAGATGTCTGGGCATCGCCACGCAGATAAAGCGACTCGACTTGCCAAACTTTATACCTTTGAAGCCGTAGACCGCGTGCGTCAACTTGGTACAGAAGCTTTGCGCCGTATTCCTAAAGGCAATGCGATGATTGCAAAATTGCAAAGTTACCTAAAGGAACATGGCGTGGATTTAATCGAGTTAAAACGCCAAAGTGCAAAAGATGTCTACGAGGCTCGAGGTTATTTGTTTTCTTGACACTTTTTATTGAGTGATTTCACTTGATGAGCCGACAAGGTTAATAGACTTCTCACGACAAACAACTATACTCGTTCGGAAAGAACAGATTAAACGTCTAGTTGCCTGCACGCTGACTAGCATAAGAGTTGTTTCAGACGTGTTTTAAAGCATCTACGCTCATCGAGTAAAAAATTTTGTTGCCAAGTAAGAAATCTTTTAGCTTTTGTAAAGGAGAAAGTTATGAAAAGAGTTTTTATAATTGTAGGTGCGATGGTCATATTGCTTACAGCGTGTGGGACGAGCACAGTCTCGAGTGGTAGTGTAGAAACATCTTCTCTTGATGACGGTGGTTATGTCGTGCTCATCAACTCAAAATTTGCAGATGAGCCAGAACAAACCGGTGGTGTGTTCCCCTCTTATATTGCTAGCACAGAAGATGATTTATTCTCAGGGCCATTAATGACCATAGACCCCGAAACGTTGCAACCCAAAGTCAACGCCCTTGTTGACCGTTTACTTCTAACAACCCCCACTCAAAAATGCGAGGTAGAAATTTCTGAGATTTATCCAGAAACAACCTATAAAGACGTTGGTCCCTCTGTAACACTTTCTTCTAGCCAAGGCTCGATTGTCGCAGAAAGAACGGTGGATGAATCTGGCGTGTCTTATTACGCGGACACTCCAGATACTCTTGCCCCTGTTTATCAAGTTTCCGTAGCTGGGCGTGAAGGGTTGAACGCGGCAGGGTACAATGGCTCGAGGCTAAGAACAGGTGTTATTCCTGAAATTTCTGCACCTGCAGGTATGACAGGTCCAGGTCCCGTAAAGCTCAGTAAGTCTGCCCCGACTGAAGTACGTTGGAAACCCACAGGAGCGGATGCTGCTTATATTCAACTTTTTAACATAGAAACAGATACTTTTATCTACTGCGTTGTTTTTGATACTGGAAGATTTACCATTCCTAAAAATGTTGCTACTCAGTATCCAGATTCTGGCACCATTTATGTAGGTACTGTTAACGATGACTTTTTTATGCTCGAGAACCGCAGGGTAGGACATTACGGTTACAGTATTCAAACCAACGATTTTATTGCACAATAGAACTATCCTGCTGAATAAAAAAGTTTGGGCACAGGAGCCCAAACTTTTTTATTTTATTTTGATACTACCCAATTTATTCAAACCCGTTTCGCTTTCCCACATATTCGTATTCGCCAAGCGAATACTGTAAGGAACTTTTCCGTAAAGGGTAGGGTCTGGCAAGTATAAGAAGAGGTCGTACTCACCTGCTTCGACCTCGGCGGGTAATTGTGCACTTAAGCTTAGATCAGTGGTTTCACCCGACGTGGGTAAATACAAACGCAAATCTTTCTCGGGAACAATGGTTAAGCGGGCTTCTTTTTCCGTCGCTTTATTTCTAAGGACAACTTGCATCATCCTGGGATTATAAAGACCAGCATAACCGTCATTGGTCATGCGCAAGCCCACATTGAGTGTGCCATTACGATTTACAGACACAGGTAAGGAGCCCTGAAGGAGCCGATAGCGGTAACCCAGATTTCTACTAATGTCGTCATAACAACCTTGCGAAGTCCAGGCATCAATAAATTCACTGGGCAATCTACCTAAACTCGTCCAGCGCATTTTCCGAAGGTCGGTTACAGCGTTCGCACACTCCGAGTAAGACCCGAAATAGCCACAGGTTTCACCTGCTTGTGGCAAATACTGGTTTTCCTGACTTAAATAGTTCTTTTGGGACTCAAGGCTTTTTTCATCGATCGGCCAGTAGGTGCCGTAATTATCTGTCTCGGCTGTAAAGCAATCATTTTTGTGACCTACACGCGCACGGTTATCTCCCTTAAAGGCATCCTCTTCTATGAGGGCAGCGTCACCGTATATCGCTTTCTTATATTTTGGAACACGTACGACCACCATGCGTTCTGGTGGTAGAGCACTAAGGAGTTTCTCGAGAATTTGTTTTTGGCTCGAGGCTTCGGTTAGGTTATTGGTTGAGGAGTGCCACTCGCCCCATTTACCAATAAACCCTGCATCCATAAAAGCGATAATATCCACGTTGTTTTTTAAGATAGGTGCAAGCTGACCAATATGACCTAAGACCACAGATAAGGGCGCGTCCGAGTCGGAACCATCATTAAAGTTATAGGCAAACCGCAAAGCGACCTTTAGCCCGTTCTCTCGCACGACCTCGAGGTCTTTTTGAATCCATTCTAAAAACGAAGCAGAGATAACACTGCTCTTAAAAGTATCGAGATTATAGATGCGCTTAAAAATCGTAATCTTCTCGTCTTTCATTCGCTGAATATTTGTGGGGTCAATGACTTTAGGGTTCGAGGCACTCATCACATGTGCAAAATAGTAGCCACGGTCGGGGTTAGCAAAGTCGCTGTTGTCCCCTTGATAGCTAACAGAAATATTGCTTTCTTGAATCGGTGCTAAAGGCTCTTCACTCGGCTTCTCTACCTCTTCGCGTTTGCCTGTGCCACGACCATCCTCAATGATTTTTGGGTCTTCAAAAGTTAACCCACCATAGCTGCTCGTGTCACTACCACAAGCAGCTAGGCTTAAAATACCTAGTAATCCAAAACTAATGTTTAGGCTCGAGCGTACTCGCCTGAGCAACCAAAACTTTATAACGTCTTTCACAAGTAACCCCAGGTTGCGGATGAGACAAGTCCTTAAGCTATATGCCCAAGGCTAACCATCTTTCTGCCAGTATAGATTCTCCTACCCTCTACATGCTGTGACGCTTGCAAAACCCCAAAGTGATGCAACCGAAGTTCAGCGAAGCCATAGAGGTATACACTCTCAGAATGTCACGAGCTACCTAGTTTTAAGTAGTACTCCCATGAATGCTTCTTCACTCTGCATTCTGCTTCGCCTAGCGAAGCTAGAACCAATGAAGCTTATTGTGAGGTCTGCTCCAAGCTTTGTAAAGTGTCTTCGTAGAACGAACTGGTGAAAGTGGGAAATTTTACAAGGCACAAAAAAACGGCCGTGAGAGAAAACTCACGGCCGTTTGAAAATTTAAGCCTTTGCTATCTGTCTTTGTCCTTTGCCCTCTAGTTGACTCTTACCCCACCAAGTTTGTTGTAACCTGTCGAGCTTTCCCACATGTTGGTATTGGCTAAACGGATGCTGTAGGTAGCCTGGCGGTTGAGGCTCGAGCTAGGGTCGGGAAGATTCAGGAACAAATCGTAATCGCCTGAAACTATGCCACTTGGAACCGAGGCATTCAGCGTGAGGGTCTTCGTCTCACCAGCCGCTGGTAAGAAAAGGCGCACATCTTCACCTGGATTCACAGCGAGGCGGCTTTCTTGACCGTTGCTCCTGTTGCGGAGTACGAGTTCGAGATTGCGTGGATTGTAAAGACCAGCAAAGCCGTCGTTCGTCATCTTGAGCTGAACACTCATAGTACTGCCCTTATTGACACTGCCAGGTAAAGCTCCGGAAGTCAGTTTATAGCGGTAGCCTAGACGCTTTGTGATCGTGTCCAAGCAACCTTGAGAGCTCCACCTACTCGTGAACGTGCCATCCAATCTACCAATGCTGCTCCAGTGCATGCGCTGCAAGTCTTTGAGCGCGCTCGAGCATTCTGAGAACGAGGGGAAGTATCCACAGGTTTCGCCCGCTTGGGGTAGATAGAGGGTTTCTTGATTCAAATAATTCTTTTGGGACTCGAGGCTTTTTGAATCGAGTGGCCAGTACGTACCATAATTGTCAGTTTCAGCCGTAAAGCAGTCATTTTTGTGACCCACACGTGAACGGTTGCTGCCGTTAAAGGCTTCGCCTTCTGTGAGTGCGCTATCACCGTAGCTGTACTTTTTATATTTAGCAACACGCACCACAATCATGCGGTTAGAGGGTAGGGCAGAGAGGAGTCGCTCGAGAATTTCCTCACGGTTGGTATCACTGTCTAAACCATTGGTCGAGGAATGCCCTTCACCATACATACCGATAAAGCCTAAATCCATAAAGGCAATAATGTCAGCATTATCTTGCAAAATGGGTTTGAGCTGATCAATGTGATTCAGCACGACAGACTTTGGTGCATCTGAGGTAGAACCGTCATTAAAGTTATAGGCAAAGCGAAGCGAGACTTTCAGTCCATTATCCCGCACGACCTGGAGGTCTTGTCTAATCCAGTCTAAGAACGACGAAGAAATCGAGCTACTCTTGAAAGTATTGAGATTGTAAATGCGTTTGAAAATCGTAATCTTCTCGTCTTTCATACGCTGAATGTTTGTAGGATCAATGACTTTAGGGTTCGAGGAACTCATGACGTGGGCAAAATAATAACCCCGCTCTGGGTTCGCAATATTGCTACCGTCTTCTTGATAGTTCACCGTCACCGAGCCACTTGGTGGAGGGCTATCGGGGGCGGGTTCGCTAGGGGCTGGTTCGCTAGGGGCTGGACTGTCTGGCGCACTCGCGCTGCTAGTCGCAACTTCGCAGACTTTAACCGTTTGAGGAACGGGGTCGCTGCCAAAGAACCAATTACCGCAATAGCCAGTACCCGTTATGGATTTTTCCACCCAACTCGAGCCTAGACCATAACGCACTGTTTGCGTACCTGAAACAGAGAAACTCATTTTTTCATCCGCAACTTTGCTCCAGCTCCCACTTATCGAAGGTGGGGCTTCTTTACTATCACCCGAGTACACTTCGCACTGTTTAATTTTTTGGGGAGCAGGGTCTTTACCAAAGAACCAATTACCACAGTAACCCGTTCCAGTAATAGACTTTTCGACCCAAGTCGAACCTACGCCGTAGCGGACGGTCTTTGTACCTGAAATGGTAAAGCTTGCTTTCTCATCTGAGATTTTTTTCCAGGAGCCTTCAGCACCTAAACCCTCATCGCGGGGTGCTGTACCACAAGCAGCCAGAAAAACGAGTAGGAAAAAGCTAAATAAAAATGTTGCGAGAGATTGGGCTCTAGCTCGAGCCGGCGACGGATTACGTAGCGGTTGGTTGTACATGTGTCACCCCAGGTTGCGGGTTAGGTGTGATCTTTGGTTGAAGGGTCCAAAGTACATCACCCGCCGATTCTGCTCCATCAGATAAGTTTTTCACATAGATTTACTGCAAAACTGTGGTCACAATTTTCGTGCACCACAAATTTTATATTCCAGTACTATGTTCAGTACTTTTATAGTGAATGTCTGATACACCGTACAGCTTTGGGTTTTTTTCATTCCTCTCCGAAAAACACACTCGCCGACTCACAACCCCTGACAGTTGTTACTCTCGAATGAACCCTATGCTGCGGAGCAGGTTGTTCGTTCGCCAGTATTCCTGTCTTAGAAGCGGAGGAGATGTGGGTAGGCTGAAAACTATGAGGAGTCGCAGTTAAGTCTACAAGTGCCAAATCAGCTAATAGTATATTTGTATACAGTTTACTTAAATGCAAATCTCATATATAAAAACAAGTTATTTAGGCCAAAAGTGCTAGAAAACTATAGTCTTTTATAATGATCTTTGGTAAAAATTTATCGTAAATACATTTTCTATTATGAGAATAAATAGCTCTTTTATGTGTATGTCAGTGTATCTTCTAATAAATTATGAATAAGTCCATACCTTCATGAATTATAGAGAAGCTACCAGTGAGAGAAATTTCACATTGCTGTGGCGATAGCACCAAATGGTTTATTACGATTGCGATAAGTGACTTTTAATCAGGCTACGTCTAATCAGGCTACGTCCAAATTAGGTGGCATCATTCCATACAATGAATTACATAGCAGTGGGCTGACACCGTTGGTCGAAACAGTTTTGGCAGTATCATTATCTAGGTAACTAACTTTAGGATTACCAAGCAATGTTTGCCTTAGCTTCTCAAGTTGTCAGCTTTTTGCCTTCAACCTTCCGCCTAGAGTTTGTTACACTGCAACGGTTGATTTGATTTTTCAGGAGGAACCATGACCAACATCGAAAGTATCCGCGGACTCGAGCTACTCGACTCGAGAGGCAACCCCACAGTGGGTGCCGTTGTCAAACTGTTCAGTGGTGTACAAGCCAGTGCTGCCGTACCATCGGGTGCGTCTACAGGCGCACATGAAGCGGTAGAACTGAGAGACGGTGGTAATCGGTACCTCGGTAAAGCTGTACAGAAAGCGGTGGATAACATTAACGATGTGATTGCACCTGCGCTCGAGGATTACGACGCAAGCGACCAGGCGGGTTTAGATAAACTTATGCTTGCTTTAGATGGCACCCCGAACAAGGGCAACCTCGGTGCTAACGCCATCCTCGCCGTGTCTTTGGCCGCAGCGCGAGCTACCGCAGAAACCTTTGGAATGCCGCTTTACCGCTACCTCGGTGGCAACAACGCTAAAACGCTGCCTGTACCCATGATGAACGTTATCAACGGTGGCAAACACGCAGATAACAATGTAGACATGCAAGAGTTCATGCTTGCACCCATTGGCTTTGACAGCTTTCGTGAAGCCCTGCGTGCCGGTGTAGAAACTTTTCATCACCTCAAAAAAGTTCTCAGCAAAAAAGGCTACAACACAAACGTCGGTGATGAAGGCGGTTTTGCACCTGACCTTAAAAGCAATAAAGAAGCTATCGAAGTGATTTTGCTAGCGATTGAGGCAGCAGGTTATAAAGCTGGCGAACACATTGCCCTCGCCCTTGACCCCGCCTCGACAGAGTTTTATAAAGACGGTAAATATCACCTCAATGCTGAGAAGAAAAAGCTGACTCCCGATGAAATGATTGAATACTGGGCCGAGTGGGCAAAAAACTACCCCATTCTTTCGATTGAAGACGGCCTCGCTGAAGATGATTGGAAGAGCTGGGCTAAGCTCACAAAAAAAATGGGCGCGAAATGCCAACTTGTCGGTGATGATTTGTTTGTCACGAATGTCGAGCGTTTGCAGAAAGGCATTGATACAGGTGTAGGTAACGCTATTCTCGTGAAGGTCAATCAAATTGGTACCCTAACCGAAGCCATGGACGCTATCGAACTAGCGAAGTCTCATGGCTATCGCAGTATGATTTCACACCGCAGTGGTGAAACCGAAGACAGCTTTATTGCAGATTTAGCTGTAGCCGTAAATGCTGGACAAATCAAAACAGGTTCCGCGAGCCGCAGTGACCGCATTGCCAAATATAACCGCCTGCTCAGAATCGAAAGTGATCTTGGGAGTAAAGCTGTTTATTTAGGTAGGAAAGCGTTTAATCAGTAAAAGTAAAAAGCCGAAAGCTATTTCTTAGCCTTCAGCTTTTTACTTTTTTGCGTGGCTTCGCTCATTGACATGTTTAAAAACATCCGTGTAACCCTTCAAAGTAGCGATGAATAAAAAGCTTTACTGGTCATGTGATAATTGCACTCGAGTTTTTGAAAAACTCTGCTTAAATAAGACATAAGAACAGCTCCTGGATTGGTTCAGGCTCATCCCCCGAGACACCCAATACTTACAGCCAGAATGACACGACTGTTCTCGTTTTTGGAGGCTTTATGCGTAACGTATTCTTTATTCTTCTGACCACGCTCATTTTAGCGGTAACTGCTTGTGATACCTCAAAACCAAAACCCACCAACACTTGCACGACCACAGACTGCACAAACAACTCTACCGACCCCGACGCGGAAACACCCGATGACACTACGAACACAGATGGCAATAATGGCGGCAACGGTGGTGGCGACACAGGTGGTGGCAATAACGGTGGTAACACGGGCAGCGAGCAACCTACCAAACCTGCTTTTTTTAACCACAGCTTGCTCAGTGGCATGGTGTCTGATTACGAAGGCAACAAAGCCCTCACCATTAAAGCTCTTTGGGTTGACCAAAGTAGTGGCGACACCGTCGAACTTAGCACCGGTGACTATCGCCTCGAGACCAACGGTAGCTTTAGCCTAAAACTCGATATGCCAGGTGAAACTGCGTTTGCAAGCTTGCCCCTTCTCGAGTGTGGCGATATCACCTCAACAACCAAACCCGCTGACCTGACCGAAGTGCCAGGTGTGTTCGTACCTACTCTTTTCGTTTACGATGGTGAAGAAGCCGTTGGGTTCCTCCTCCATGGTAGCTACAGCCATGACGCTGACGGTAACATCGTGCCAAGAGCCAAACTTGCCATGCGCGTTTATAGTGCTGCTGATAAAATCGTTAGTCAAGGAACATGTGCAGGTGAAGAAGCTGCTGGACTTGTCACTGAACTTACCAGTATAGGCTTTGGGAACGCTCTCGAGGGCATCCCTGGAATGGAAATGGCAGCACCACCATCGGTCAGCGTTCGCTTAGATGTAGGTTTGGAAAAGGGTTGGAATACGGTGGTACTTGGCGCAAATGACACAGAAGAAACCCTCGAGTTTACCCTTATTGACAACAGTAATCCAAATTACACCTGGTACTACCTCCCCCTTGCTGCACTCAACTAAACAAAAACTAAACTTCATCTAATCTAAACCCCCTCGCTAGCCTGGAGGGGGCTTTTTTGTAGTAAACAACCCACAAATCAGTGTTGATGAAAACTCTCTCAATCTCTATGAAGTTTTTCTCACCGTTAGGGCGTAATCTGTTTGGTAAGGGCGTAATCTGTTTGGTACGAAGAGAAGATACGTTCTTAATGGTGAAGACGTAATTCTTCTTAGCGATCTACACTTCTTGATGAGCTACACTAAGAGCGGTATGCGATTTGGAGAGGCGCAACTATGCTAGAAAATTTCAATCTTGAATCTATACTCACTATGCTCAATACTTTTTTTCAAGTGAGCTTAGAGTTTGTATTGCGTTGGTATGCCATCACTGCCGACTACCTACGCGACCTTTTTATTCAGTCACAAACCTATATTCAAAACTTGCAACTCAGCAACACGACTTGGATTCTTATGGGTGGCTCCGCACTCTTCGTACTTATTGCTTTCCTATTCATACGTAGTGCGTTCAAACGGCAACGCGCTAAACCGCGCACGTCCAAGCCGGGTAAGCACCCTGAACTCTTAATTTCTAAAGGCGACATCATTCAGCTCGAGAGCAGCACCATTCAAACCCTCCACGTTAAAGTCAGTAATCTTGGTCAAATCCCCGTGCAACTTCTCGAGTTTGCTGTTCAAACAGACCTCATGTCCACGCCGATTACTATCGAAGCGGTAGAGGTACTTGGTGTTGGTGAAACAGTGGAGCTCGAGGCAACTATGCCTGTGAATGTCGTAGGTGAACATGGCGAACTTAGACTTTTTAGCGTCGTCACACAACCTCGTAAAAAAGTTTACGTGCTTAAAAGTGAATTCACCTATGAACCTTGGAACGGACGGCATAAAGTTTCACCCTTAGGTCAAACGCTCCGCCCTATTCGCAAACTTGCCACGAGCCAACTCGCAAGACTACGCAAGAAAGCTTGGCTCAAGCAGTACACACCCAAAGTCAGTTTAGATACGTCCGCCCATTATGTGGCTACGGAAAACGAAACAGCCCCCGAACCCCACTATGACGTGGTTGAAGTACAGCAAGAAGTACGATCACAAGAAGGGCAACAACACGCATTCCAACCACGCCATGCCGAACACTTACAACAGCAACGCAACGAGCAACGCAGGCTTGAACAACGCCGTTCAGAATCGCAACCAAAACCTGAACCGCAACCTAAACATCCACCCCTCGGACGACCTGGACGTAGACGGATGCAAGGAGATTTGGATTTCCCGACAGAATTTTAAACTATTGATACGGAGCGTGAACGTAAGTTAAAAACATGCGGAAATCCAAAAAAGATTTCAAGCCTCCTATTTTTTCTTAACCTGTATAATTTACGAAATCTGCAGACAAGAAAATAGTTTTGCGGTTTTCCTATGATTAGCGTAAGCTACTCTTATGAAGATAGAAAAAATTGAACTCCGTGAATTGCACGTCCGTTTGAAATTTCGTTTTGAAACGAGTTTTGGTGTTGAGCAAGACTTACGAAAACTTATTTTAGTATTACATAGTGACGGCGTTGAAGGATACGGCGAATGCACGGCTGGGGATTTTCCTGGTTATAGCTATGAAACAGCAAATACGGCTTGGGACTGCATCACAGAAAATATTGCGCCACTCGTGGTAGGAAAAAACTTTGCAACACCTCAACAACTTTTACATGCGCTCAAATTCATCCGTGGTCATAACATGGCGGTGGCAACGCTCGAGACCGCCTTCTGGGATGCTCAGGCAAAAGCTATGAACGTTCCACTCTGGCAACTCATCGGTGGGCGTAACACAGAAATTCCTGTTGGTGCTTCGATTGGTGTACAAGAAAGTATTGAAAGAACGGTTGAAGCTGCGCTGAGTCACAGAACGCAAGGTTACAAACGCCTCAAATTCAAAATAAAACCAGGCTGGGATATAAAACCGCTTCGTGCTGTTCGTAAAGCGTTGCCCGACATGGCTTTAACCATTGATGCCAACAGTGCATATCGTTTGGTAGATGCCAACATCATGCAACAACTCGATGAACTAAACCTCGACTACATCGAGCAACCCCTGGCTTACGATGATTTACTCGACCACGCGAAATTACAAGCCATGTTAAAAACTCCAATTTGTTTAGATGAATCTATTCACTCAGCCGAAGATGCGCGCAAAGGTTTACAGATAGATGCGGGACGCGTGATTAACGTCAAGGTGGGCCGCGTTCGTGGTCACGAGATGACACGCCGAGTTCACGATATTGCTGTAAGTTTTGGAGCACCTGTGTGGTGTGGGGGAATGCTCGAGCTAGGCATTGGCCGCGCCCACAATTTGCACCTAAGTTCGCTCGAGGGTTTTACACTACCTGGCGACACAGCAAGTGCCAGCCGTTATTGGGAAGAAGATATTGTGGAGCCTGGGTTAGACGCAAAGAATGGTGTGCAAAAAATTCCTGATGGTGTGGGCATTGGTGTGACGCTTAAACGGGATTTGATTGAGAAGTTTACAGCGCGGAAACAGATATTGTAATTCCAATTTAAGTCAGCGTCTTTTACACCTCCAGCCACTCTCCTGCCTTCATAAGTTTGACATTCAGGTTTCGTTCTTTCGCAGCTTGCAAAAACCTATACTCGCTATCAGGTTTCTCGAGGTAGCTAGGTGGTGTATGTCCGCCATAGTGAATAGGACAAGTTTGCTCTGCTCTTAACAGAGTGGCGGCAGTAGCAGCTTGTTCAGGTGTAAGTACCATTGGAAAACTACTATCTGTATAAAACTCTGTGATTTGTCTTGCTCCATTAACATTTGAAGTGACAACGTCTACCTCGAGGTCACCATCTTCGTTTCTCGCCGTCGCGTCTATCAGAATAGTAGTATCCTCGATCTCTAACTTAATTCCAGCCCAGGATAAACGTTGAATTCGCATACACTACAGTTTAGCTAGCCTTTTAACTTCATACAAGATACATAAACTGATAAATTCATTCAGTTATTCTGAACTGTGGATATTCGCCATTTAGAAACCTTCCAAGCAATTTTGAAACACGGAAATTTTGCAAAAGCTGCACAGGCTCTCGAATATGGTCAGTCCACCGTCACACTACATATTCAACAACTCGAGGCGGAGCTAGCCGCTCCGCTTTTTATCCGGCGCGGACGAAAAATTCAGCTCACTGAAGCGGGTACTGTATTAAAACAACGTTCTCAAAAAATCGTAGCCCTCGAACTCGCAGGCTTTGGAATGTATCAACTCGCACAGAGCATCCTGGACGTTGCTTAAATCTTTAGAATAAACTGCCAACTATCTCTTGCTGCTAAACTGCTCAAAAGTTATCAGAGTCGCTTTTTAAACTCTTTCTTTTTCAAACAAAGCCATCACCACCCGCCCGCGATGCTGCGCTTTAACAAAACATAAACCCACATCCCTACACTGCTGCTCAAAAATGTTTGCATTAATAAACCGAATTCCAGACAACCGCAATAACCCTTGCACTGTTTTTCCGACGGGCTCTTCCGCACGTTGAATATACATTTGCCACATTTTTCCACTAGGCTTAAGAACTCGAGAAAATTCTTGCATCACCTTAGGAACATCTAAAAACTCATTCAGTGAACCACCGCAAACAATCGCATCAAAAACATGGTCGTTGTAGGGAAGAGTATTTACATCCCCATGAACGAGGATAGGGGAGACGTTATCGCGTGTTGCATAGTCTTTAGCTTTTTTCACAAACGGCAAACTAAAATCTACGGCGTGAACATTCAAGCTCGAGTCATGCTTTAAGAGTGTCCTCGCATAAAGCCCCGCCGAACACGCCGCGTCTAAAATAACCTCTCCTGGTTTAACATTTAACCACTCGAGCATCAGTTCTAACTCCCTCTCAACGCTAAACGCCCCAAGTGTGATGATAGACAAAGAGCGCTTGCGCCATAGAGGTTCGTACAGTGCAGCTGTAATGGGTAAAAAATTACTAGCTTGTGCTACGGGAACTTGGGGACGCTGTTTGAGAGCATGGTAAATGCCCTCCCGAGCCTCGAGCGTTGGGTTAACCATAACAACAAGAATAAAGCTCGAGCAAAAGAATAAAAACGCTCGAGGCTAATACCCTACAAGTAGTTAGAAGGATTACTCGAGTTCCTCGAGATGAGTCTCGTAGCTTTGGTCTTCGAGAAAATAGCGTGTAGTTAGGCTGTCGCGCTTAGGATTAATAAAACGTTCAGTAGCGTCGCGCACGTCTACCCATTTAGCAACACCATTGACAACGGTCAGAACTAAGTTTTTATTCTTCTTGTTATCCACAATATCACCTCTTACTGTTAATAACTTACATCAAAGCAAACCCTACAAAACATACCTTTTTACTACAAAGATAAGCAAGGGCTTTTGCCCTCATCTTTAAATATACCTAGCCCTAGGAAGTGCGTGGGAATGAATCCTCGAGGTTTGGTATCTATGTTCACAAGTAATTTACGGAATCGATCCAACAGCAATAGGGGTTTGGGGGCATTCGGCGAGTGGTCACGTGGCAGCAATGGCTGGACTAACTTTAGGAAATCCAAGCATTCGTGCGATTGCTGGTGCTTCTAGTAGCTTGCAAACTTTTGGAGGAGAAATTCAGAATGATAGTCCTGTGCTTATGCAACTTTTTGGTGGAACGGTAGAAGAAAAGAAAGACTTGGCTTTTCAGGCTAGCCCAATCAACCATGTTCGTGAAGGTGTTCCTGCTTTTTTGATTATTCACGGCACACTCGATGAAACAGTTCCTTATAAACAAGCGGAGACATTTGTCAGGAAGCTCGAGCAGGTTAGTGCAAAAGTTGAATTTGTAACCTTGGAGGGTTGTTACCACAATTTGGCCAATGAATTGCAAACAGCAAGTGGTTATGGCAACGAAGGTTTGTTAGATCAGCTTGCGCCGCAATTTTTTTCATACTATTTAAGAAACAAAGAATAATTGCAAAAAGATCACAGATTAGCAAGATGCCCCGCGAACTTCTGACCACCCGCAAGGTTAAGTACAGAGTCTGCAAAGTGAAGTAAAACGAGGCTCGAGCCTCGTTGGAGAGAACTCGAGCCAACGGTCCAAAATAAACCAAACCTCGTCTTTAAAAGAAGAAAGTGACCCGAGACTCGGGTCACCCACCTATACGAAGCAAAGCTTAATTTTTTAAGTTGAACAGATTGGTATACCAAAATCAGCTTCACAAACTTTTTGCATTTATAAAACTGTGGTTTCGTGTTAGTGATTTCTAGCGAAACGATCAAACTACAGCTTCACTGGTCTAGCACGTCCCTTTCTTGACGCAAGCGGGGGGGGGCTGAGATGGCTGGGGATCATATGGATATACTCTTGCGGAGGCAAAACTAGAAGTCATTACTCCTAACGCCACAAGGACAAACACTAGACTACGAATACTCTTTTTCATATGCTTACCTAACTTTCTAAGCGAAGTGCAAAGCTTATGGCTATAAAATACTTGTAAATAAAATAGAATACTTGTAGAAGCGTTACACTTACTTGAAAAACAGTATATTTCTCAAAACATGAAAGTTGTTAAAGTCGTATAAGCCGTTATTACCAGTCTTCTTGAAATAGGCAGACATCTCGTGCTGACCACAAAAAGCGGCAAGGATGCATTCTTGAATACGTTCACTCATACAAAGTTCCACTGAACTTTCATCCGTATACTCACCCTGTGTTCGGAGTTCCGTCCTGGACGTGATTTCTCATTTTTGCTGCATTACCGTTTGTAGCTCTATCGTTCAAAACAGTGAAAAAAAGGCGATTTTGCTAAAGTTCAAAACGGCTAGAGCGAGGATTGCGTCCAGGACGATATTTCTCCAGTCGGAAACTCCGAACTCAGGTTTCTACACGAACATTTACAACCGAGGGAAAAGCGGGCAAGTGACAGTGACTTCAAAATAAAAGCCACTGTTGGGAGCAGCGACCAGAAAGTGAAACTCTGTATGGCGAAGCATAGCAAAAATAGTAAGCGAAAGAAAGCTGATTTTTGGACGGTGTGGAATGCACTCGTCAGTATGCTGCGTCTTCTGGTAGAGCTACTGAAACGCTGAGTCCTTACTTAGCCCCTAGCCCTCGGTTTGTCAAAGAGTCTTCAACAGGGCATAGGCATATCATGCCGTTATGCCTAACTGACTGCAAATAACAAGTACTACCTCCTGTTGAAGACTCTTTTGTTCGTTACTTTCTATGAATTAGCTCGTTCTTAGTGGTACGACCATCGCCAAATAATTTGGGTCGGTAAGACTACTAAATACACTTGGACTTGTCGTACCCGAAAATCTTAGCTGTATGTCACCTTCGGCAGGTACAAGTGCGTCGGTAAGGTATTTCGCGTTATAGGCGAGAGCCATTTCACTTTCTGTACCTTCTTGCTGCACCTCGAGTGCTTCCTGGGAACGCCCATAACTGCCCTCGGCAGTAATTTGGAGGTTACCATCCTTGACAAACATGTCTACACGGTTGTTGGCACTCTTGTCTGCCATGAGGGCAACCCTTGAGACCGCTTCCGCAAGTGCCTTGCCATTCACGGTGATATTAATAGGGAAGTTCGCAGGAATCACACGATTGTAATCGGGGAAGGTTCCCTCCATGAGTTTGACATTCGCGCGGAAGGGGCCACTGGCGAAAGAAAGCTGACTGTTATCTAAAGACAGTTTGACCTCGCCGCCGCCTAAGAGTTTGATTATCTCCTCGACGCTGCGCGACGGAATCACGACGCTGCCGTCCAGACCACTGGCTTCGGGCAGGTTGTAGTAAGCCAGACGGAAACCGTCGGTGGCAACGGTGCGGGTTTTCTTGTCGTCAAGCTCGAGCTTAACCCCTCTAAAAATCGCTTGGTACTCTGCAACCGCTGCAGCGTAGCGAACATTGCCGAGAGCAAGACTGAGCTTACTAGCTTCCAAGGCACCAGAATAGCTTAGAGGAAACTCGAGGGGGTTCATACCAGAGGTGCTGGCAAGTTGTAGCTTCGTACCATAAGTACCCGAGACAATCTCGAGCTCGTTGTCATTAAAGGTTAGTTCGACAAGTTCCCCAGGGAGGGCGCGAACCACTTGCCCAAAAACATGAGCTGGCAAAGCATAGTGTCCTTCACTTTCTATGTCAGCAGGGATGTTTGCTTCTAAGTCTATGTCTAGGTTACTGCCACTTAGAGTCATGATTTGTTCGCTTAGGTGAATTTGCAAAAGACTAAGATTAGGGTTACTCGAGCGATTTGGAATAATTCGTTCTACATGACCTAAAGTGTCAGCTAACTGTTTTCTTGGAACTATTGTTCTCATAGTTGCCTCTTTTCTCATCTAAGATTTTGCGACTAGAAAAATTTTTGAGATCAAAGATAATAATAGTAGGGGCTGTGGAAAATGTGGATAACCTATAGTTTCGCTGTCCTGGACGACAAATCGCCTGTGGATAATTTTGTGGATAACTCGCTATATCCTGTGGATAACCATCCGACTTATCCACAGTAATCCACAGGGGTGCTGGGGAGGTCACTTATCCACAGCTCCGTCCACAGCTTATCCACAGCTTATCCACAGCTTTATCCACAAGATTTATTAGAATTATGATGAGTGAAATGAGAGATTTTAGATTATAATTAAGCTTAATTAGCTTTAGATATTTTAGTAGATTTAGTAAGAAGGGAGAATACAGGAAGGAAAATATAGAAGAAAGTTCTTCCTTCCTCCTCCCTCCTCCCTCCCCTCTTCTTTTCATATAATTTCACTTCGCAATGCCTTTACCTTGCCGTCTAGCTCGCGGTTTTTGGTGACTTCTTCTTTAACTTTATCCACGGCGTACATGACCGTTGTGTGGTCACGACCCATAAAGAACTGTCCGATTTCTGGGAAGGAGTGGGAGGTGAGTTCACGGATGAGATACATAGCTACCTGACGAGGTTCAACGAGTTCAGCGCGACGACCCTTCGAGCGAAGCTCATTGGCATCAGATTCCCAAGCTCTAGCAACAGCTCTCAAAATATCTTCCATTGTAAGCTGAACCTCACTTTGAGTAAAGATATCCGAGAGGGCTTTGGCAGCGGTTTGGCGGGTAATGTCAGACTGGTTCATGCTGGCATAAACGATGACACGAACAAGTGCACCCTCGAGTTCTCGAATATTCGAGGTGACTTGCCTGGCAATAAAGTCAATAACTTCGGCGGGCACTTTAACCCCTCGATACTCCGCGTTCATCTTGAGGATAGCCATGCGGGTCTCGAGCTCAGGAGCATGAACGTCGGTAATAAGTCCCCATTCAAAACGACTACGAATCCGTGCGTCTAGGGTCGGAATATCTTTGGGTGGGCGGTCTGAGGACAAAATAACTTGCTTGCCCGATTCGTAGAGCCAGTTAAAAGTATGGAAGAACTCTTCTTGCGTACGCTCTTTGCCAGCAATAAACTGCACATCGTCCACAAGGAGCAAATCTACACTCCTGTATCTGTCACGAAACGAAGCCATGCGGTCTTCACGAATGGCATTAATAAGGTCATTAGCAAACGTTTCTGTCGTTACATATTCGATCTGAAGTTTTGGAAACTTCTCCGCGACCGCGTGACCCACCGCATGCATGAGGTGAGTTTTACCGAGTCCTGCCTCGCCATAAAGAAATAGCGGGTTATAGGCTTTACCAGGTGATTCTGCAACAGCAAGAGACGCAGCGTGGGAAAGATTGTTATTGGGGCCGACAACAAAATTAGAGAAAACGTATTTTGGATTGAGTCTTGGTGCACTCGGTTGAGCTTGCGCTTCTGTAGGGGTTGGGGCGGTAAAGATGTCTTGCTGCTGTTCGCTTTTTAGGGTTGGGACGACTTGGTAGCCTACTTTTGGAGACGCTGCACCAAGTTCGCTTAGTGCTTCTTCAATGACAGGGCTGTAATGATTTTTTAGCCAATCTCTGGCAAAAGACGTTGGCACACCAATCACAAACGCACCGTCTTCAATACCAAGCGGTTTTGCCTGCTTAAACCACGTGCGAAATTCTACTTCGGGAATGCGCTCCCGAACATAATTGAGGATGTCTTCCCAAAAAGCGTCTTCTTGTCTCGCCATAGCGTGGTAAGAAAGGTTTTGCCCCTCTTGTTCTCCCTAAATTCAGTCTGTTTAGTTTAACTTATCCATAAGGTGTGGATAAAGGGAGGGGTAGCTTAACATGAAGAGCTATAGAGGGGATGAGCAGAAGAATGCGTGGCAAAAATAGTAAACCTTCTGCTAGTCAACCTGATTGTGTAGGGGTGCTAAGTAGAGCATCCATTTTAGTTTAACGAATGAATTACGTCTCCTCACCATTTGTGATTGAGCAAGACATGTTGCAAACCTACCCGCAGATTCAACTTGGAGTTAGCCTTTTTTAACTTCACCTGGGGTAGTACCTAACAGGCGTTTGAAGGTACTCGAGAAATGAGCTTGGCTCGAGAACCCCACATCCAGCGCGACTTCTGCTAAAGACATTTGGGTGGTGAGAAGTAAATGCTTGGCAACCTCTAAACGGCGGCGCAGTAAGTAACGATAGGGAGACTCACCTAACGTAGCTTTGAAAGCTCTCGAGAAATGAAACTCGCTGAGTTCTACCAGTCCTGCTAGTTCTTTGACGCTAATCGTTTCGTCAAGGTGGTTTTCTAGATGTACCATAATTTTATTGACTTGCAGCTTGGATAAAACGGGTGATCTCGAATGCAGTTGTTTGGTAACGGCTAAACGTAGCAGTGTAGCCACGATGGTGGATAAGGCTCCGTCGAACATTAGATTTTTTAGCGGACCTTCTTGTTTAGCTTCGGCCCAGAGGCGATCTGTGTAGGCAAACAAGAAAGCGTCGTAGAATTCACCTTCATGCAAGGGTGCTAAGGCGGAAGACAGTACAGCTTCGCCACCAGAAACTAAGCCAGAGAGCTTCGATAAAGGCAGAGCTGCGACGAGTATAGTACAGGGACCATTAACCTCATAATCACAGGCCGTATGTGGCGGAGCTAAAAATACTGCACCCCTTTTCATTTTAGTTGCCCGTCTTCCCGTTCCAAGGTCATACTCTGCTGTAGAAACAGCGCGATGGAGACATTTCAGTAAAAAAGAGGGCATGGGCGGGTCAGGAAAAGCTCCCGCATCTTGCCGCACATAAACAAGCTCAAAAGAAGCCTGCGGCACATCTCGAGTCTCGATCTGCGCCGCGTGGCTGTAGTAAGTGTTGTAGTAAGTGCTGTAATCGGTATTCATTAACGACATCCCTCATTTCCAAAGTTTTAACTGAGAACCGTTCAAGCAGGATGATGAAAACTGCTCGAGAGTTGAAAGACAAATCAAAGCAGCTTGTCTAAACTTTCTTCACGGAAAGGAGTTTGACAGCGCAGGAGATTCAGTTTAAATAGCGAGTATGCGTACACAATGGTCTTGACCTTACAATTGCAGGTTTTGGCAAAAGTCCTTTGGAGATTCATATAGCTTAAGTGTGGAGCACTGCGCAATAACATTTGAGTTTCACTCACTTTACACTTCAGAAATACAAGGAAAAATCAAAGAAAGAGGTAATCTATGTATACTATTTCAAAGCTTGATTTCTTCAATAGCTTCGTCGTCTTTAGTTCTCTTCTTTTCTTTTCACTCGGAAATGCTCAAGACATGCCGTTTAATGAAAAAGACATGACAGGCACGTGGGATGGTCTAAGCTGTGCCTCAATTATGTTAACAGGGCCAGAAGCAGACCCAAACACAGAGCAGTTCCCACTCCACTTTAAACGCACTTATCAATTTACTGAAACAACTTTTATTGCACAGTACTGGCTTTTTGCAGATGAGACTTGCTCGAGACCCCTTCATAGTATTCGCTATAGTGGAAACTCTAAGTTGGGCGGAATTGTCTCTAGTGAACCCACTGCGAGAGAAGGTGATTTTACATTCGAGGCTATTTACCTCACTGTCTTAGACACGAGTATGCTTGGTGCAACTGAGGGGTGCGGTTCTACAGTTTGGGAAGTAGGTGTGCAACAAAATATATCTGAAACAGGCTGCCTACCTTTCGGGATTGCTTCTCTTGCGGACTACCCAACAGATCACGACATCGTCACAGTGCAAGGCAATCAACTCATTCCAGGATTCCGCACGTCAAACATGGGAACGCCTGAAGGTAGACCCAGCACATTGCAAGAACCGGAAATCGCCACAATAAAACGTCCGTAGCTCAAGCCAATTTTTGGTAATTTAATTTACATTCTATAGCTATTTGGATTAGGAAACGTTGTTTCCTATACTAGTAAGGGAAAATTGAATGAAAAATCGCATTTTAGGAAAAAACGGCCCCGAAGTCTCTGCCATTGGTTATGGCGCAATGGTTTTGTCACCGGGTATTTATGGCAATGTAGACGACACACAATCCCTCGCCACACTTGACTACGCCATAGAAAACGGCATCAATTTTTTAG
>JBOFGY010000008.1:0-10627 GCA_051649365.1 Trueperaceae bacterium | reverse complement strand
CAAGGGTGTGTTTTGCTTCACTCAGACGCTTGGCATCAGGGGTTTTGATAGGCACATAGCGTTGCCGTTGCCAGGTGTAACCCAGCTCTAGCAAGCACACCCGCATACTTTCTCGGTTCACCTTCAACTTGAATTTCTTGTTGACCGCTTCGGCTAAGGTCGTTGCTGTCCACGCCCGCTCTTCAGCGAGTTTTTCCCTTATAAAGGCTTTTTCCTTATCCCCCAAAGGGCTGCGCTGTCCAGCAATGTTGCCATCCGCTAGTCCTGCTATACCTTGGGATTCCCACCTATCAAAATCTCTTAAAATGCTGCCGTCATCTCTGCCAACATAGGCTGCTATCGCTGTAACCTTCATACCCCGATGAGATAAACGCACCACTTTGGCTCTCAATCGTACTTTCTTGGCAAGTCCTT
This sequence comes from Trueperaceae bacterium, assembly GCA_051649365.1. GTDB lineage: Bacteria > Deinococcota > Deinococci > Deinococcales > Trueperaceae > CAVTAE01. The sequence goes on along the minus strand of JBOFGY010000008.1, from coordinate 10,213 downwards.
TGTTGTTTTCGATAGCTTGTAGCTGCTTGTCTTCTGCTTCACTTAATTGGATATATCTCGCTGCTGGCATCTCGCAATCTTACTATGGATATACTTAGTCTCGAGTTAGACCTATCGAGTTTCCCTCGAGGTGGTATATTTTGAGCCTTTCCCTTGGCTCAAGGACGACAATACCATACGGGTTCACAGCTTAGAAAACGATCTTGTCCCAGGCAAGCTCGTCTAGGGGATAGAACACATCAACATATTCCATAAGTACACCCGCAACTTGATTTTTGAACATGGCAAACTCGACATGCTTGCCTTTACGTTTCAGTGCCTCGACAAGCTCGGCATAGTCACCGTCACCGCTGACAATCAGCGCAACGTCGTAGGCATTTTCATAAGCTAAGGATAGTGACTCTACGGCTATCGCAACGTCCACGCCTTTTTCAACAAGAGTGCCATCTTGTTTGCGGTGCAATTTACCAAGGCGAACGGTGACATAAGGAATACGCCGCAAGGATTCAAAAAAGCGTTGTTGCCCTTCGCGCAACTCGTTGTCATAATCATCTGTAAGTGTGGCGTTAAAATAATAGGCGCGAATAAGTTCACGTTTGCCAACAAGTTGGCGAATAAGCTCGAGTAAATTTACGCGCGTACTTTCGATATTATCTTTCATGCCGTTATACAAATTACTGCCATCAATAAAAAGCGCAATACGATTCAAGATTCCTCCAAATAACTACCGTGATGTAAATAGACCTCTAGTTTAACCTTAGTTGGGGGTGAGGTTAAAGAAAGAGCGTATTTGGTTAAAGTAATTCTGAAGCGTGTATCCTGCTATGCTGTTGCCATGCCTAGACCCAAAACGAAAGTAGATTCTTTTTCCCTTGACCACACGAAAGTCAACGCTCCTTATGTGCGTCTGGCTGGGGTATATTACGGTTCCCGTGGTGATGAAATCCGCAAATATGACTTGCGGATGGTGCAACCAAACCAAGGGGAAATACCGACAGCAGCCCTGCACACCATTGAGCATCTCCTAGCAGGTTATCTCCGCGATCACTTAAAACAAAGAATTATTGATGCGAGTCCGATGGGGTGTAGAACAGGGTTTTACCTCACCGTTTTAGGCACACCCACCGAAGTACAAGTTTTGACTGCGTTCAAAAAAGCTCTAAAAAGCGTGACAAGGCATGAAGGTGAAATTCCTGGTTGTAGCGAAAAAGAATGCGGCAACTACCGCGATCATTCCCTCGAGGGAGCCAAAGCCTGGGCCAAGGATATTCTGAAAAAGCCAATGCATGTGCAGGAAACTATCAATTTGTAGGAAAATCTGCTATTTTGGTGTTTATTTTACACACTAAACTTTTAATAATTACTTCATAAAGCTGCCAGCACTCTCATAATCACCTTCGTATAATGCCCCTCATGGAACGTAAACCACAAATCCTCATCGTTGAAGACGAGAAAGAAATTGCCAAGTTTATTGATCTGGAGTTGCAAGCTGAGAGTTATGAAACTATTGTGACCTATGATGGTGTTACGGGTCTTTCCAAATTTCGTGAACTCAATCCAGATTTAGTTGTGCTTGACCTCATGTTGCCTGTTTTAGACGGCTTAGAGGTGGCACGGCGTATTCGTAAAACGAGCAACACTCCTATTATTATCCTAACAGCTAAAGACAGCGTTGAGGATAAAGTTTTGGGTCTGGACTCGGGTGCAGATGATTATCTTGTAAAGCCCTTCTCGATTGAAGAGCTTTTGGCCCGCGTTCGGGCTCACCTCCGCCGTGTCAACCCTGCTGTAACGGGTGAGGTACGCGTTGCAGACCTTGTGATGAACCTTGATGGGCGTGAAGTCTTCCGTGATGGTCGTCGCATCGAGCTTTCAGCCAAAGAATTTGAGTTGTTAGAGCTGTTTGCTAGAAATCCTGGTAAAGTATTCAATCGTTTTGAGATTGAAGAAAAAGTTTGGCCCGAGTATACGGGTGGCAGCAATGTGGTGGACGTATATGTGGGCTACTTACGAAGAAAGTTAGAACGTGACGGGGAGCGTCGCCTTATTCATACAGTGCGCGGAGTTGGCTACGTCCTTCGTGAAGAATAAGTTCTAGGTAAGAGAACGAATGGTGAAATGGTTTTATGACATTAAGTATGCTGATGTGGAGGCAGCGCGAGGTGAGAGGACTCAGTGACCTAGTGTGTCATTACGGTTACGTTTAACAATTTTTTATACTTTGTTTTTAGCAGTTGTCTTGATTGTTGTGGCATCTGCTGTATATGCGTTTGCAGTGAATTCATTTGAAAAACAACTACAAGTGCGCAGCCGGACCTTGCTCGAGCAGAACATCCTTAAAACAAAAGAGTTTAATCCTATGGGTATCTTCGAGATTTTACCTAGAGATGCGTATTTTTTGGTCAAGTTTGTGAGCACGATTCCAAGCAGTTACGAAGATTTAGAAAGGCAGCTTTCTTACGGGACCTTGTTCCCGCCACCAGTACTTGAACGCCGAGTGCCGAGTTCGGAGGATGGATTTTCAATACGTCGCAATCCAACATCAGACGACCTGTTCTCTGCCCTTTCTAAAGAAACACTAGAAGAAATTATTACTACGGGTCGCAGTTACACGCGCATTGCGTTACCCAACCATCGCCCCATTGTCGCTTATATAAGAGCTGCACAAGTGAATTATGGTACGAGTAGCTTTGATACACCTGGCTTATTTCTTGTAGGCTTTGAGTTGCCAACACAAACCTTTAACGATCTGTTGCGACTTCTCTTGCGAACTCTCTTAATAGCTTTCCTGGTCTTTGCTGCAGGCGTGTGGTTACTATCTTACCGCGTTCTCTTACCTGTTAAACGTGTAACCCATGCAGCCTCGCAAGTAACAGGCTTAGACCTGTCGCAACGTGTGCCTATTCCTAAAGCCAATGACGAGATGAAAGAATTAACGGTCACTGTGAACAACATGTTAGACCGCTTGCAAGAATCATTTGAAACACAACGTCGCTTTACTGCCGATGCCAGTCACGAACTTCGTACACCTGTAACTGCAATTGTAGGTCATGCAAATTATCTTTTGCGACGCACCAAGCCCTCAGAAGAACAAATAGATTCTCTTACTGTGATTCGCCGTGAGGCAGAGCGCATGGCGAAACTCGTGAATGATTTGCTCGAGCTAGCCAGAGCCGATGCAGGTTTTGCCATTAAGCGCGAACCAATGAACTTTATTGAAGTCGTGGACGCTGCCCACAAAGCAATTGCACCGGTGGCAACAAGCACCACCATCACCTTATCCATGAAAGAACCGCTCATTGAAGTTTCTGGTGATGCGTCGCGGCTTAAACAAGTTATTCTCAACCTCATTCAAAACGCGGTAAATGCTGGCTCGAAAAATATTACGGTGTCTGTGTACCTCGATAAAAATAAACAAGACGTAAACCTCGAGATTTTAGATGATGGTCCTGGGATGCCTGCCGAAGCCTTGCCACACATCTTCGACCGCTTCTACCGCGTAGACGGTGCACGCTCGACACGCGGCAATGGCAGCGGGCTAGGTTTGGCAATTGTGAAATGGATCGTGCAACAACACGAAGGCGCGGTATCTGTAGAATCGAAGTTGGGTGAAGGTACTGTGTTTACTGTGGTACTTCCTTTACTCAATCCTCGCCATACAGAAATGGGTAGTCGCATTGCTCAAACACTTGCTGGTGTGCGTCAAACGATGCAATCCGATGTTCGGTCTCCTCGAGAGGGAAAGTCATCCTCAGTCAAAAATACATTGTAGGTGAAAGGTAAGAATAAGTAAAACGTGAGACGTAAATTTTCTACGTTTCTCTTCTTACGTCTCATGTTTTAACTTTGCTCGTGTGTTAGCGCGGTAAACTAATTCGTGCCTATAGCGGTTCAAGTTTTATTTCCTTTGCCCTTGCCAGCGTTTAGTTATGTCGTTCCCTTCGACATGCCTGTACCTGCACTTGGTGTGCGGGTAGCCGTGCCTTGGCAGCAGGGGTTGCGTGTCGGAATTGTTATTGGTAGTGAAGAAGTCAAAGCAGCAAAAGTAATCGAGCTTAAAGAGATGATTGCTACCCTCGACGAGAGGCCGTTCTTATTAGCATCGCGCTTAAAGTTGCTCGAGCGTCTGGCGGCACACACCTGTTCACCGTTAGGGCAAGTATTAGCGAGTTTATTACCTTCAGGTCTAAATGAAGACTTGAAGCATGAAGTTCGTGCGGTGGAAGGTGCAGACATCGAACTTTCAACCGAGCACTGGAAGGATGCAAGTACACTAAAACCTGCACAGCTGGATTTTTTTCGTCGTCAAGGACTCGTACACGAACGCGTTGTTTTTGTCGAAGCAATGACGAGAGTTCTAAAAGCTGTGAAGCCTGTAGACGAACCCTTAAAGAAGAAATCTCAACACAATCAGCGCGTCGCACTCGAGTGGCTCTTTGATATTGGACAGATTGAAAGCGGCGCAGAATTAGCACGCCAAGCTGACGTACCAGAGAGTGCTGTGAGAGCATTGATAAAAAAAGGCTACATTGTTTATGAAGAGGTTATTGCGCCATTACCAGCGTTACCAAGCTATGAAGGAAAAGGTAAGGTGGCAAATCAAGAAAGTTACAGCTTGGCGAAAAGTAATGGAGAGGAAGTAACTGCGAATTTTTTAGCTTTATCTGGTGGCACGAGACGCGTGCGACTCGAGCATCTTATTCCGCGTATGCAAGCAGTGTCGAGTGCAGGGCAGAGTGTATTGCTGCTCGTGCCTGAGCAAGTCTATCTTATCGAGACGGCCACGTATTTGCAAGAACGTTTGCCCATTCAAACGCTCAGTGGCGACTTAACACACGCCCAACGTCAAAGGTTGTGGCAAGAATTGCCAGAACAGAGTGTCGTGCTTATTGGTACGTATTTGGCTTTGCTTGCACCCTTAAGGGAACTGGGCCTCGTGATTATTCTCGAAGAGGCAAATAGCAGTTATAAACTTCAGTCGGGACCACGCCTTATGGTGCCATTTGCTGCACAACTTCTCGCTGAACTCGAGGCTGTACCGAGTATTCTTACCGAGAGTCTACCGAGTGCTGAAATGCTGCAACGTGTTTCACCTGAGGCACACTTGCAACTATTACAACCTGAGCAGCGTTGGCATATCGCTGATCTTTCGGTAGGCAATGTTTATCCGCTCAGCAACGATTTAATTCGCGTATTAAAACAAGTTGAAGAGCGCAAACGCCAAGCGATAGTGCTCGCGCCGCGCCGCGGGTTCTCAGCCGCGTTTGCTTGTTCGACGTGCCACTGGCTAGCGATGTGTCCTAACTGCGATTTACCCTTGCGCTATCATAAACAAGAAACGGCTTTGCGTTGTCATCAGTGTGGTTACACGAGTACACCACCTCATTTTTGCCCAAGTTGCGAAGCGACAACGCTTGGTGCGAGTAAAGGTGCTGGTACACAGTGGGTTACTACTGAGATCAAAAAACATGTTGACCTCACCGTTTATCGTTTTGACGCGGATCAACGCGACAACTTAGCACCGTTATTAGCAGGAGAAGCAGGTGCCGTGATTGGAACAACAGCGTTGTTGCGTCAGTCACCGTTGCCCAACGTTTCGCTTATTGTCATGACCTTGCTCGATACACTCTTAAACTTCAGTGACTTTCGTGCTGAAGAAGAAGCCATGCGCTTACTCCTACAACTCGTTGAATTAAGCCAAAACAAACGCCCGCTCGTTTTGTTGCAAACGTTTCAGAGTGAACACCCAACCCTCACTACCCTGACAACCGGTGACTTGGAAGGGTTCTTGCAACGACTACTCGAGCGGCGCAAAAAATTTAACTATCCACCCTTTAGCAGTATGGTCAAAATTCAAATTAGTGCAAAAAACGAAGCGATTGCACAGGAAGAAGCCACGCTGATTTGCCAGCGTTTACAGCGTCAACACGTGGACGTGCTTGGGCCGAGCCCAGCTCCTGTACCACGTATGCGAAGTTTGTATAACTATCAACTGTTTGTGCGTGCTAAAGCAGGCGAAGATTTTCAAACTCTATTAAGACCTGCGCTAGAGTTTCAGGGCCGCGCCAAAGTGCGCGTAGATGTAGACCCGAGGGATATTGGAGCGTTTCTGGAATGACGATAGACCATGGAAGTCTAAGTTTACTATTTTCCATGGCACATCGTCTATTGTTAAAGCCTTACTGTTCTGCTGCTGCATCTCGGTCATACGATGTAACGAGATAAGGCAAATCGCTTTGGTGATAGCGTCCTTTGTCGTCAAACCAGAAGATGTAATCGCCTGTGGCAGTATTGGGTTCGGCTTCGTCACCGGTGCTCGAGGCCCGCGTGACCTTACCATCTACGACACCATCAAATACAGGTGAACCCTCGAGCGTATAGAGCGTGATGTACATACGATCAGACGTAAAATCTTGAATGTTGCGGCGAATGATGTTTTGGGTTTCATTGCGGCAAGAGGCTAGCAGGAACGTAGCGGCCAAAGCCAAAAGCATAAGAGGAATGCGTTTCATGCGGTTCAGTCCTTTCTTAGTTTCACTGTTCGTTATTTTCTTCGGATGTTTCTTCTGTCGAATTTGTTTCGGTATCCGTTTCCTCAGAAGTAGTCTCTTCACTTGCATCTTCTGAGGGAGCGTCTTCTGTTATAGCATCTTCTATGACAGCATCCTCACTCTCTTCTGTCATTTCTTCGCTGCTTTCGTTCATCATTTCGTCCACGGCTTCACCCTCAGCTCCGGCGGGTGAAACGAGCTCAGCGAAGGTTTCAATCTTCGCTTTGGCTTGATAGGTGTCGATGAGTTGAGCTAGCACGTCATTTTGTGCGCCTTCAGTCACTTGGTCTTCTACATCCTCGAGGGGTGGTGTGGTAGCCTCTTTGCGCTCGTAGGGAAGAATAAGATGATAGCCGAACTCGCTTTGAATAGGTTCTGTGACTTCGTTCAGTGGGGCTGTGAAGGCGGCTTCTTCAAAAACTGGAATCATTTGACCTTTTGCAAAACAACCGAGGTCGCCGCCCTGTGCGCCGCTGCCAGAGTCAATACTTTTTTCCATGGCAACGTCCTTGAAAGATTTTCCACCTGCCAAATCCGTTTGAATGGCTCTAGCTTCTTCCTCAGTTTCGACGAGGATATGTCTTGCGCAGGCTTCTTCGCCCGAGCCGTATTCACTTTTGTGTTGGTCGTAATAAAGTTGCAGTTGGTAAGGTTTAAGCTGAATGCTCGTGCGAAGAGCTTCAGCGGTGCGCCGGCTGAGTTCGCTTTCGCCCAAAAGTTTACGCAGCATGGCTTCGCTTTGTAAGCCAGCACCTGACAAAGCTTCTAAGTAAGCTTCTTCTGATTCAAAGTTCATTTTAATTTGGTCAATTTGCTCGTCAATTTCTAGCTCTGTGACACTGAGACCGCGCTTCAGACCTTCTTGTTGCAACACTTTTTCTGTCGAGAGTTGCTCGAGATACTGTGGCTTAAGGCTTTCAAACATGGGGGCCATCTCTGGGCTATACTGCATACCCTGTTCTGCTGCTAAATTGTTAGCATAGAAGGTAAAGCGTTCATTGAATTCACTTAGCAACATTTCTTCGTCATTGACGCGCAAAATAACTGGGTCGCCATCTACGGAGTCACCATCTACAGCCTGATCTTCGCCACGAGTCATTTCCTCGCTGCTGCTCGTTTCTTCGTTTGTTGGTTCCGTATTTGTTGGTTCCGTATTTGTTGGTTCCGTCGTTGTCTGCGTTGCAGGGTCATCTTGTGCTAAAAGAAACGTAAAACAAGAAAGCAAACCTATCACCACAATCAACCTAAGAAGAGAACGCATGAATAACTCCTTGAAATAGAATTTATGAGACCGTGCCTAGCTTTCTCGAGTCTTGAAAAAAGGATTTCCGACTCGGAATTGGTGCAACAGTGACTTCATCAGGCAATAGCATACACTGCTATTTTTAGAACAATGTCACACCAAAATCTTGCAAAGAGCGAAGACTCATAATTTTGAAAGTAGCATTCCAAATAAATATTTCACAAGTCAGATTATTGTGAAAATATTCGCTTATAATGAGTAAATCATGATGCTCAGCGAAAGATTGTTTCTCATTCACGCGGGTTTCGTACTGTTGTTGAGGGAGGAAATACTATGAAAAGTTTTTCTAAACGTATCAGTATGTTTCTTGTTATTGCCTTGTTAGGTCTTGCTTTGACCGCCTGCCCTGCACCCACGGACGGTGGCGCAGCGGGTGGCGCAGCTCCTAGCGATGCAGGCGCGACAGACACGACAACAGACACAACGGATACAACAGACACAACGGATACAGAATCAACAGATGACTCTTCACAGTAAACTGTAAAGACCATCACTGCTTAGAGAGGGAATTCTTTCCCTCTCTTTTTTTGTGTCTTTGAACGTTTTTAATCTGAGTTTTGCAGTAGTTCAACTTAATAGAAGAACACTCAAGAAATGTTATACTTTCCGAAATGGCCCAGATTCATCGCAGCCCTTATGAAGTTTTAAATGTTGAGAAAACTGCCTCCGATGATGACATCAAAGCGGCGTACCGCAAGTTAGCTCTCAAATATCACCCTGATCGCAATCCCAATAGTAAAGAGGCTGAAGAAAATTTCAAAGAAGTTTCCGAAGCTTATGCAATCTTGCGTGACCCAGAGTTAAAAGCTCGCTTTGACCGTTATGGTCATGCTTCAATGTCGTTTCCAGGTCGGCCTAGCACAAATGACTACCGTCAGCCTGATTTTAGCGAAGTGGATTGGCAGACGATATTTCGTGAGGCCGATGTCAATATCGATTGGTCAAAGCACCAAAATATACCGCGTACTGGCAATGTTTTCTTTGATGTATTGTTTGGTGCAGCAGTGGGCATGATGCGTCAATCTAGGCTCCTACCTGGCGAAAATCGTGAGGTGACCATCCACATTTCCTTAGCCGCAGCACGTACAGGAGCGCAGCAGCGCGTGCGTGTGCCAGGGCCAAGCATGTGTCCGCAGTGTCAAGGGACAGGGCAATTTGCGCGGCGTACCTGTCCTGTATGCGACACGAAGGGTTTGGTGCGTAATGGTGCGGAAGTGGATGTGACGATTCCGGCGCATATTCGTTCGGGCACGAAGTTACGGCTTAAAGGCATGGGGGGCCCTGGAACGCCTCCCGGCGATGTTTTAGTCAATGTTCAAGTCGTGTTGCCCGCGCATGTCAAACAAGTAGGGAATGACCTTCACCTCGAGCTTCCCCTGACCCCACTCGAGGCTTCTCAAGGAACATCTTTACGCATTCTAGGCGTTCCCGTGACGATTCCCGCAGGCGTAAAAAATAAGCAGACCTTGTGTGTCCCCAACGGTGGACTTGCTGGCGGTGATATGCTGCTCACGGTTAGCTTAAACTTATGGCAAGGATTATGGCGCATGGCGCGAGAAAGGGTTTGGGGTTTGGGGTCTAGGGTGTGGGATTTTTGTGTTACCCAGAACCCCAAACCCTCTACTCCAACCCCTGTTTTTTATGGCAGAAGACAAGAAAACTAGCGAGCAAAGCGAAAAGCAACCAGAGAAAGACCGTCCGCTTTATGTCATCAGTGTGGCGGCGGAGCTCGTGGATATGCATCCGCAAACCCTGCGTCTCTACGAGCGCAAAGGTCTTATTGAGCCGAGTCGTAGTTCTGGTAAAACGCGCCTCTATTCCCAGCGCGACGTGGAACACTTGCGCGAGATTCGTCGTCTCACCCAGGAACTCGGGGTAAACCTTGCTGGTGTTGAAGAAATCATTCGTTTGCGTCGCCGTCTCGATACATTGCAAGACCAGATGGAAGGGCGTGTGGGGGAATTGCAAGCGCAATTACAAAAGGAAATTACGAGTTACCAGAAGGCGTTAGGGGCTCCTGAAGATGATGTGAAAGACCTAGCTTAGTAACACTAACACAATGGGTAAGACCACAGCTGCTGTGATAGTTTGTACGGTGATGATTGCAGCCATGAGTTCTGCATTTCCACCAAGCTGCCTGGCAAGTATAGTCAATTGCGAAATGAATGATATTTATAATCAGGATAACCGGCGTGACGGAACCAACCGAGGATATCGTGGGTTGATGATGGTCGATACCGAACAACTTAGCCAAAGAGCTGAAGCGTTGTTCTTCCGTGCGCTCTCGGGCTACAAAGCTCTTCGTGTTCGTGTCAGCTTTGCACGTTGCAGGGCTCGGCACATCGCTATGTTACTCACC
>JBOFGY010000007.1:0-2732 GCA_051649365.1 Trueperaceae bacterium | reverse complement strand
TCCTTGTCCTGTGGCATGAGGAATCAAGGGTTCCCATATTCGCCATGCGTATCTTTTAAGTCGCTCGGATACCGTTTCATTTCAGCCTCCGCAGCGCATTCTAGCGTCTGGCAGCCTTTTTCAACAGCCTCTTAGAAGCGATTTGTGTTTTCTCGAGCGTGCTACAGCCCGCAACAAAAAAGCCAGGCAAACGCCTGGCCACATAGCCCAAAAATTAACTTAATTTAACTCAGTATCGTCTTCAACATCCATCATCGTACGCGCTTCTTTGGCGGTGATGTTGAGGACTGCGCTGATTTCACCTGCTAAAAGACGCAAGGCACGGCGGTAAGCCTGGCGGTCAAGGTCAGGAAGACCACGCTCTAAATCCCAACGGCGGAGTTCGCTAGCGAGGGTAGCAATTTGGTAAGGGTCGCCACTCGTTAAAATTTCGGTGACTTTGCGGTGGCGAGCGGCCCACTGTTTAGGCAAATTCACCCGCCCATTATTAAGACGTTCAATCACGGCTTTAATTTCACTCTTGGTAAGGGCAGCACGAAGACCTGCTTCTTGAGGAGAATTCATCGGCACATAGGCTTTCGAGGTGCCATTGGGAAACTCGACCTGATAGTACTTGAACTCACTCCCTGCGATTTTCTTGGTCATGGTGCCAGACACGATGCCTACACCATAAGGAGGCAACACTACTTGGTCACCGCTTTTGAAGGTCTTCAATGATTCTTTCATAAGCTCCCTTCTGAGATGGGGATGGAAATAGAAATAATGTGACACGAAAAAACCACAGACCTCCCGCACGCGCCGTTCAAGTTAAGAATGTAACGTTATTCTAAGGCAGTGAATTGTTCTGGGGTTCTCTAAGCGTGCTCGCAGCAAAGGTTGGGTCGCAGTAAGCACGTTCACGTGCTGTAGTGTAGCAGATTGGAACCGCTTTTGCAAAGATTTAGGCGCGTTTTGGAGTTTTGGACTCGCCCCAACGTATTGTAATACCCACTCCGAGGAGTAAAACTATACTTCCTAACAGCGTTGTGAAACCTGGAATTTCACTAAATAAAACGACGGCAAGAATGGCTGAACCGACCGGCTCGAGCAAAAGCAAGGTTGCTACATAGGTGGGGGGCATGTACTTGAGGGCATAGTTAAAACTTGTGTGGCCAATAAGCTGCGGGATAAGCGCGAGCAGGACAATCCAGAATAGGCTCGAGACCCCATAGCCACCATAAGGCATCGTCGGGACATTCGGGAAAAGCCCGACAAGCCAAGGCAACGGTAACAGCACGAGAGCCGCCGTGCCGTAGGCTAATCCAATATAAGCGTTGAGACTAAGCCCACGCTTTTGTGCCGAACGCCCCAACAAGAAATAAGCAGCCCCGCAAATCCCACCCACAAGAGCCAGCGCGTCTCCGAGCAAAGGACGACTCCCTCCCGAAAGGTCTCCAAAGCCAATCATGGCCATACCCCCAACTGCCACGAGAATTCCGAACAAGGTCATAAATGAAGGTGGCGATTTGAGAAAAAGCCAGCTAAACAACGCAACCCACAAGGGCTGCGTCGCAACAATTGCAGCACTCGAGGCTACGGTTGTAAAGGACAGTGAACTAATCCAAGTCGCAAAATGAAGCCCCAAGGCACCCCCCGCAAAAAGAGCATAAGGGGCGTTGGCTTTCGTGAGCGGTGTTTTTCGCAAGGCGGGTAAAGTCCAGGGCAACAACACGAGACTCGCTATCACCATGCGGTACGCCGCAACAATAAGACTTGGAGCGTCCGCATAACGAATAAAAATTGCCGCCAAACTCACCGATAAAACTCCCGCCGCCAGCACCAGATAGAGCGTAGTAAGGCGCGGCGTGGGCATGAGGGCATCGTACAGGGAAGGCACTCATAGGGCAAGCGAGAAAAAGACAAAGGCTTTCAAGCTAAGGTAAAAGCAGAGAGCAAAGGCTTTTAATTTTAGCCTTTGCTCTCTCTAGTTTCTGCTTTATGCAATCTTTCGCATCTCGAGGCTACCGATAAAGCTTAAACTATACCCATGAAACCATTTCTTCTTCTTGCTGTTCTCAGTTTGCTCTTAAGTGCGTGCGCTCCTCGTACCCAAGAAGCCATCACCGAACCTCAATCACAGTTTTTAAAAGAGGGCGAAACGCTTGTCATCAACACTGCGCTCAACCTGCGCACCTTTCCACGTTCGGTGGTGTACAAAACTGAGCAAGATAAGAACAAAACGTACCACGAGTTTTATACCCCCGTACTTGCCAACAGTGTTTTTGATAACTACCACTATCAGCTGACAGGTAATGGCTGGAAACAAGAAACGATTCGTGAACGCAGTGATACGGATTATGAAGCCTTGTACACCAGACGTGGCGAGAGAGTTACCCTGCGCTTAAAGCTCGAGACTGACCGCTATGTCTTGGAGACGAAGTAAACGTGTTTCACAAGATTAGCTTGTAGCCAACTTCGTAAACCGTTGTTTTGAAGCCAAATTCTATGTACGCAGCTATCGTAGAGTCGTAATCTCCCCAGGACTCGAGCATCACCTCATTACAGTCCTTGGCCGCTAAATATTGCAATACAAACTAACAGGAAAGCACGGTAATGGAATTGGTCTAAAATCCTAGACAAAGGTAGTTTAGTTTAAGCTGCGGCATGAAGCAAGCCCTCCTTTGGCTGAATACCTTGGGTCAGTTCAAAGCCGTGTGGGGTTTGATAAAGCAGAGAGCTGTGCAACCGTTCAC
>JBOFGY010000006.1:0-20658 GCA_051649365.1 Trueperaceae bacterium | reverse complement strand
TTGAACGTACGCTCAGTTGGTTTGCTAAACGTCGCAGTATTCGTACGCGCTGGTCTAAAAAACTTGCTAACTGGCTTGCCTTCCTTCAACTCGCGGCTGCTCACATTCTTTTTACAATGGCGGTTTCAGGATAGACTCTAAGTGTGGATACCGCTCAAACAACCGTATCGCTAGTTTCCCTTTCAGATAACCCATCACCTCTGAAATTGCGTACTTTGGTGGTATCACAACCACCATACCGTTTATGCTTCTCCATATACCTCCTCATACCCTTCTTCTAGGGGAGGTACTATTCTGACTCAACCGCTCGAAGACCTACTATTCCACTACCACAGGTAGTGGTTTCGCTATCGCAATGAATTGACAAGCCTACCGCAAAATCATTTAAGCTTCTTATAATCACTGTATTTGACCAACAACATTAAAACGAATCACCACAACGTCTTCCACCACTGTCCCAAATAACTCAGGTTGACGCATACCAAAGTCTGTGTAGGTAACATCGAAACTTCCAATTGCAGTAATCGTGTCGCTTTGCCTCGAGAGCGTAGCTATAAGCTGCACGTCTTGTGTGACACCATGCATAGTTAGACTACCTGTAAGGTCAACATCACGGCTTTCTCCATCAGCAAGTGTGTCTATCTCACTACTGACATGACCCGAGGCAAAGACAATCTCTGGAAACTCGTCACTTTCAAACACCGTGCGGCGGGCATTGGTATCACGAATAAAATTTCCTGAGAAAAAATCCTCGGTATTCACTGCAATAGTGAGGCTCGAGTTACCCAACTCTTCTGTATCCAGGGTGAACTCGAACCGCGCAACAGGCGCACGCCCTATCCAGCTTGCTGTTTGATCTTTAGCTTCGTACTCAACAAAACTCTTTGGAGCTAATGTAACCATATGTTGCGCTTGCACAAATGCGATAAATAAAAACATAGCCAAGCACAGCATGAAAATATTTCTCATAGCTTAGTCTAATGAGAAGACTGCTTTAACAAAGTAGCTCAGATGCTTTTCAAATCTAAACATTGAATAAGAAATTCATCACGTCACCATCTTGCACGACGTACTCTTTTCCTTCTGTGCGGAGCCAACCTTTCGCTCTAGCATTTACGAGATTACCCGCTTCGACGAGTTTATCCCAACTAATCACCTCAGCACGAATGAACCCTTTTTCAAAATCGGAGTGAATTACACCTGCGGCTTGTGGTGCTTTCGAGCCACGCTCTACTGTCCAGGCACGCACTTCTTTTTCACCAGCGGTTAAGTAGCTGATTAAATTCAGAGCGGCGTAGCCTTTGCGGATGAGGCGACTTAAGCCAGCTTCGGTTAAACCTAAATCCTCGAGAAAAACTTTGGCTTCCTCTTCTAGAAGTTCACCAAGTTCTTGCTCAATGCGTGCAGAAATCACCACAACTTCAGCACCTTCTTTTTTGGCAAGTTCAGAGACTGTTTCAACCAAAGCATTACCCTTCACGACATCTGTTTCAGCAACGTTACAAACATAAATCACCTTTTTCGCAGTGAGGAGATTAAAATCTTCAGGGGCTTCAATACCGGTAAGGCGTGCAGGTGTACCGTCTGCAAGTTTCTCCATGAGGATAGTTGCAAACTCGAGTAAAGCTGCGTCCTCTTGATTGCCCTTGGCAGAGCGGCGCAGTTTTTCAATGCGTTTTTCTAACGCGCTAATATCTGCCAAGGCTAACTCTGTGTTAATCGTGTCAATATCGCGCAAGGGGTCAACACCACCCGCCACATGAACAATATTGGGGTCATCAAAACAGCGCACCACATGAGCAATGGCCGAAACTTCGCGGATGTTTGCTAAGAACTGATTACCTAAACCTTCGCCCTGACTGGCACCTTTAACCAGACCCGCAATGTCTACAAATTCGACAGTGGTCGGCACGACAGGTGGCACTTTGTCCCCTTTGATATAGAGTTTTTTCAAGGCCTCAAGCCGTTCATCGGGTACAGGAACGACACCGACATTTTTATCAATCGTCGCAAACGGATAATTCGCCGCCTCGACTTGTGCTTTAGTAATGGCATTAAACAGCGTACTCTTGCCCACGTTGGGCAGTCCGACTATTCCGATTCCTAGCATTTACGCCTCCTTCAAAAGCAGTAAAAAGTGTGGCACAACTACCGATCTGTCTTCTCACTTTTTATGCCCAATCACGTATCAAACTTCAAACCCAGCCACTATATCAGTTCGCTGTCCTGCCCTTGCTACATGTCCCACGTCACGCTCGAGCCTTCCGAGCTTTTCGTAACGATGAGCCTGGCAGGTAATCTATCAGCGAGGCTCTGCACATGGGTAATAAGTCCGACCATGCGCCCTTCGCTACTGAGGTGTTCTAGCACTTCCGCGACGGACTCGAGCGTATCCGCGTCGAGCGTACCGAAACCCTCATCGAGAAAGAGTGCGCCAAGTGTTTTGTTACCTACCAAAATTTCGGAGAGGGCTAGGGCGAGAGCCAAGCTTGCAATAAAGGTTTCGCCGCCTGACAGCGTTTTCGCACTGCGTGTCTCCCCTGCCCAGGCATCATAGACGTGATACTCGCTCTCAAGCAGGCGCAAATCGTAGCGTTTTTCGGTCACTTCACGGATGATATGTGAAGCCCGCGCCGCAAGTTTACTTTGCATTTGGTTTAAGAGAAAATCTTGAAATTCATTGCCTCGCAAATCGAGGGAAAGTTGGCGATAGGTTTCATAGGTTTGGTGATGACCCTCGAGTTCTCGGCGCAGCATTTTTGCCTTCTCCAACATATCATCTATAAATTTCAAATCTCGCTCTGCTGCACCAAAATTCTTTTGAACTTCACCGAGTCGCAAAGTAAGTTGTTTTGCTTCATCGTGCAACGTTCCATAGTGCGCTTCGTCAAAGGATTTACCCGAAAGCTTCGCTTGCAATTCAACATCACGGCGTTCGGCGACCTCTTTTTGAGATTGAAAGCTCGAGAGTTCTGCTTCAAGTGTTTTCATCTGTAGAGAACTAAGGACCGCTTGTTTCACCTCATGTACGGATGCAAAGTTTGCTTTGCCCAACACATCTTGCACTGTACTTTGATGGGTCTCAGCTTCACTTTGTATATCGGTAAGTTGTTGCTCGAGTGAGGTGACTTCAGCCTCGAGTTTATCTAACTCTCGCTCTAAATTACGCAATGCCACTTCTGCACTTTTCAATTTTTCTGTTAAGTCACGCTTCTCTTGTTGCAGCCGTTTTTGTGTTTCGGCAACGTCTACACCACCTGTTTGCTCTGAAATTTGCTTGGCGAGTGCAATAAGCAAAGAATGTTTTTTATGTTGTAACGCTCCGTCAATGCGCTTCAAATCTTTACCAAATTCATTAAAGGTGGCAATTAGAGACTCGAGGGCTGCCTTGGCTTCGTCCCGCTTCTTGGTTAAACGCTCGAGAGTTTTCTCACCTTCAGTTAAACGTTCTTTGTTGGCACCAAGACTCACCTTAACTTCTTGGTAAGACTCACGCATTTGTTTTACCTGTGTGTCTAAATCGTCACGTTGCTGCTTTAGTACATGAATGTTGCTGTCAATCTTCGGTGGCAAGGTTTGAACAAGCTGTTCACAAACAGGGCAAGCTTCACCCTCGTGCAGGTGTTCACGCAGGAGGGCAGCGCGGTCACGCACTTCGGCTTGTTGGTAGGCAAATTCTGCGCTATTGAAGGCTTCTCGAGCTTCTTTACCTTTCTCGACGAGTTCCCCCATTTGTTTTTCTTGACCTTTCACAAGTCCCTGCAACGACTGAATGTGTTGCAAAGCTTCAACCACATCGCGTTCACTATCAAGCGCAGCTTTCTCGGTTTGCTTTAGTAGAGGAAGTTGTGCGAGCTGAAACCCTACACTTTCCCAAACTTCTTCACTGTAAACATCATCAGAAGGTTGCAAAGCTAAACTTAAAGACCCACCACGCAAACGCAGTTGCTCGAGCAGCGGTGCGTATTTCGCCAAACCCACCAGCCCTTCGTCAATTTCTGGTAAACGCTTTGCCCCCCGAGCTTGTAACGCTTCAAACTCGGCTTTTTGCTTTGCAAAGGACTCGCTAAGTTTTTCTTTGCTCGAGCGTTTGGTTTCAAATCCACTTTTCAATGCATTAAGTTTTTGAAGGAGCCCCTCGAGCTGTTTCACTTGCGGTAGCAACAGCTCGACTTTTCTAGCACGCTCGAGCCTTTCGCGTTCTTTTAGCATCTGTGGTTCGCGCTGTTTCAAACCTTGCAAAACATTTTGCACATTGACTTGCTCGTCAAATAAAGCTTTGAGCGTCTCGAGTTCTTTAACATCTTTTGTCATCTTCTCTTGACGCTTCATGAGGTCACCGCGTTCTGATACGAGCGTCTCGAGCACGTCAGAAAGTTCACGTCTACGTTCAGGTGTCGCACCTGCATATTCTTGCTCGAGTCTATCCTTCACTGATTTTACGAAGGTTTCTGCTGTCTTCGCACGCTGCCCTGCTTCTTGCTGCATCTGTTGTACTTTGTCGAGGTTTAGCAAATTCACGAGCAAATCACGGCGTTTGCTGGCATCCCCACGCAAAAATTCATCAAAAGCACCTTGTGGTAACAAAATCGCTCGTGTAAACCCTTCATAATCGAGCCCAACAAGTTGCTCGAGTTTCGCATTCGCTTCTTTGATTTTTTCTGTCTCGGGCATAATGCGCCAAGTTGCTCCGGGTGAAAGCTGCTCGACACGAACATTGGAATCTATTTTGCCACTCGGTTTTTTATCAAGCAGTCGTGTGGCGCGATACATACCTGTTACATTTGAAAACTCGAACTGCAACGACATTTGCATAAGTCCTGGACTTAGCAGCGTTGTTAGGTCACGACTACCTAAGCGCGGAGTTTGTCCATAAAGTGCGTAGGTCATCGCGTCAAGAAGCGTGCTTTTCCCTGAACCCGTTGGACCTGAAATTACAAAGAGGTTTAAGTCTTCAAAGTTAATCGTTGTCTTTTCACGAAAACACGTGAAACCTGTTAACTCGAGTTTCAAGGGCTTCATAGAACCACCAAAAGGTAGCCAAGGCTGAACACTAAAGGATAAGGCTCAAACAGTACGTGCCTTCTTTCTTCTCCCTTCTCCCTTCTCCCTTCTCTCTTCTGCTTCATACCCCAACCTCATCCGTGTCATACAGCTCTTTGAAGGCCGATTGTAAATTCTCTGGCAACACTTGATTCTTTTGACTTTGGTAGAACTGCCCGTAGGCCTCGATCAGGGTCATCTTTTCTAAATCCATACTTTCTTTAGGGGTTTCTTCGCCAGCAATTTCAAACTCAACCGCAAGAACATTGGGAGTACTTTGCTTAATTCGCTCCTTGAGGCCAGGACGAGCTTTGTCGAGAGTAAGTGCAAGCTTGATATAACCACCAAAATCTTGCAGGTCGGGCGTGCGCCGCTCGAGTTCATCTACATGAAAGTTATAGCGCTTCAAGCGTTTACCACATTTGAGGGCAATTTCTTTAATGTCATTCGTCTCCCCTGCTTGAGCGTCAATGACATAAACAAACTTCGTATCCGCTTGCTCACCAAAATCGAGCTGCAAAATACTACCCGAATATCTGCCCCGATAGTCCTCGAAATCTTTAATAGATTGCGATTTGTGGATATGACCGAGGGCCACATAGTTCAGCGAAGCTGGAAAAATATCTGCTCGCAGCGCATAGGTTTCGGTGCAGTGAAAGCTGTATTCACTTTGGGACAGCGTGGCTCCGTCCATCGTGAGGTGACTAATAAGAAGATTCACTGCGTCATTATCAAAAGGCTCGGTAAGGTTAGTGACGAGCTTTCGCATTCCCTCTTGATATTTTTCCAACCACTGCCCTGGGTCGGTCTCGAGCAGCTCTGCCACCTTGATAATCCGCCGCTCCGAGACAAAAGGCAGCGCAGCAATCCGCGCCGTTTCGCCCTTAAGCTGTAATTCAAAGGTGCCACCTTGCTTCGACACCGTAGGGTTGCCAATAACCCGAACATTCGCAAGCTTAAGAAGATGTTTGATGGCTTCTAAACGACTTGGCGAATCGTGATTGCCTGCCACCACGACGCTTGGAATATTGGCTTGGCCCGTCTCGAGAAAAAACTGATAGACCGCTTCTTCTGCGTCCGCGCTCGGATTGCGCGTATCGAACAAATCCCCTGCAACAAGGATTAAATCTACGCTTTCCTCTTTAGCGATGTTGGCAATCTCGAGCAGTACCTCGCGGATTTCTGGAGTGCGGTCAACTCCGTGCAACAGCCGCCCCGCGTGCCAATCTGCCGTGTGTAAAATCTTCACGGAAGTATTTTACCGTGAGTTTTTTAGAAGGCTTGGCATTTAAGATTGCATTATGTCATTTTGTATTGCCGTCATTTTGTATTGCCGTCATTTTGTATTGCCGTCATTGCGAGCCTTAGCCTCGAGTGAACTGCACGTTTATAAAGCTAGACATTTCCTCAGCCGCGAAGCAATCTCTTCATGCTTGCTGAGTTAACCACTAAATTGAGATTGCTTCGCAGCTGCATTCACGTCGAACCGAATGAATTTTGATTTCACCTTCATAACGGCTCGCAATGACGGTGAAACCATCACCCTTGGAGTCTATCCCAAAACCTAAGGAATTTGTTTTTATAGCAAACCCCAGAATAGTTCACTCCTTCCACGTCTTACCAAGAACACGCAACCAATTTTTATAACAAATTTTCTCCAACGCCTTATCATCGTAGCCACACTTCTGTAAAGCTTTGACGAGCTTGGGCAAGCCCGTCACATCTTTAATGTCCTCAGGAATTCTGGCACCATCAAAATCTGAACCAAAACCCACACGGTTGATACCCACTTTGTCTACCAAGTAATCCACGTGGTCTACCATGCGACCCAGCGGTGTATCGAGATTGGGCATTCCGTCCTCGCGCAAAAACGCCACCGCAAAGTTTAGCCCGACCATCCCGTCGGTATCTCGAATAGCTTTAAGCTGGTCGTCCGTTAAATTTCTAGCAGAGTTACTGAGGGCGTAAACGTTCGAGTGGGTAGCTACGAGCGGTTTATTGCTGATGGCATAAACATCCCAAAAGCCTTTTTCGGTCATATGCGAGAGGTCAATCATAATGCCCAAGTCGTTGCAGGTTTTCACTAAGGTTTTTCCCCAATGGGTTAAGCCATCCCCACAATCTGGCTGAAGTGGAAAGGAAAACGGCACACCTGCACCAAACGCATTTTGCCGACTCCATACCGGCCCCAAAGAACGCAGGCCTGCTTGGTAGAGCAACTCGAGCGTCTCCAAATTTGTATCTATGGCCTCTGCCCCCTCCATATGGAAAATCGCCGCCATCACACCATGTTTAAGACAGTGTTGTAATTCTTTAAGGGTGCGAACGACTTTGAATTGTCCTTGCGATTCACGCTCAATCTTGAAGAGTAAACTCGCCATCGCTAGCGTGTCTTGCCAAGCAGCTTGCCTATCCCTCGGTGGAGACAAGGGCATCGTGTAACCTGCTTCGGTCATTGTTGTGTGCTCTTCTAAACTAAACGTATCGTTGTCGGAATAAATAGCAAAAAAACCACCCGCAAAACCTGCTTTCTTTGCTCGAGGGAAATCCAAGTGACCTTGGCTCGACTTATCAAAAAACGTTACGCCTTCACCACGTTCACCGCGTACTAATTCGTAAAGAACATCATTGTGTCCATCAAAAATAGGTATCATGCTGCTAGTGTAACTCGAGCCCGCTTGAATCAAGCCTAATTTATGTCTCTACCTGAACCCTTCCAACAACGAATGCAAACGCTTCTTGGCAACGAAGCTGAGCAGCTTTTTGAAGCTTTAGCGCGAGAGGCAGTCACAGGATTACGAGTAAACACACTTAAACTTAGCACCCAGATGTTTATAAACATCTGGGAATCTAAACTTAGCAATCAGAAATTGAGAATCAAAGACTTTTCTTCCACTCCTATCTCCTATCTCCTATCTCCTATTTCTTGGTGTCCCACCGGCTTCATCATTCCGAGCGACACAGGTGCAGGTAAACACCCTTTTCACGGTGCAGGGCTTTATTATTTGCAAGAACCTTCAGCAATGGCTGTAGCAGAGGCTTTAGCCCCGCAACCGCACGAACTCATTCTCGATTTGGCGGCGGCCCCTGGAGGGAAAAGCACACACATCGCCGCACTAACAAACAATCAGAGCATCCTAGTTGCCAATGAAATTGACAAAGGTCGCACGAAAGCACTCCTAGAAAACCTCGAGCGCATCGGCAGCACGAAGTCAGTCATCACAAATGAAGACATTGCCAAACTTGCAAAACAATGGGGTGCCATCTTTGACCGTGTTCTTCTCGACGCGCCGTGTTCAGGTGAAGGCATGTTTCGTAAATCCGCAGAGGCTCTCGAGCTGTGGAGTGAACGTAATGTTTTAGGCTGTGCTAAACGGCAAGCAAACTTAATTGAAGATGCAGGAAAGCTTGTGAAGGTCGGTGGTTATCTCGTGTACAGCACCTGCACGTTTGCACCCGAAGAAAACGAAAGGGTGATTGCAACCTTTCTAAAACAGCATTCTGAGTTTGAACTTTGCGACATTGCACTAGCAGGTGTATCACCAGGACGTGCAGATTGGGTTGGGGCAGAACTTTACCGCGCTGACTTGGCAAAAACGATTCGACTGTTTCCGCACCAAGTCTCAGGCGAAGGACATTTTGTAGCGAAGCTGCAAAAAACTAGTGGTGAAAGCAGTCACTTGAAAACAGCAGCATTTCATCCTGTTCCAAAAGACATTGAAAAAAAGTGGCTCGAGTTCTGCCGTGCTACGTTTACCAAACAACCTTTCGCAGACATGCAACTGACGATGTTTGGTGACAGACTGTTTGCTGTACCCGAAGGCGTGCCACAGGTGCGCGGTCTTAAAGCTTTGCGAACGGGTGTGTGGCTCGGCGTTTTAGAAGGCTCTGGACAAAAAGCGAGATTTGAACCTTCGCATAGTTTGGCTTTGGCCATGCAACCTGAACTCACAGAAGGGCTCGAGCTAAACGGTGAAGAAGTCCCACGCTATTTACAAGGTCACGAACTCGAATCCTCTGGCGAAGACGGCTGGCTTCCCCTCAAACTCTCTGGCTTTGCTCTAGGTTGGGGCAAGCGGCGCAAGGGCATTATCAAAAATGCTTATCCCAAAAGTCTGAGACACTAATTTACTCTCGTCTCTGCCTTAAGGTAGTTCGCACGTTGCATGAGATTTTTTTGCTTGGCTTTAATACTGAGCAGAATCTGGTCAGCACGCTCGAGTGCCTCGGTTACTTTTTCACCATCACGCAGTATCACGACACCACCACTCGCCCCGACGTGATAAACCGCGCCACCGATATAAATCGGCTCTTGAGATACGCTTTGACGCAATCGCTCAACCGAACTGTTTGCTTGCGCTTCGTCTACGTCGAGCAAAATCACCGCAAATTCATCACCGCCATAACGAGCCACCACGTCACCACGTCGTAACACGCTCGAGAGTCGCTGGGCAACCGTCTCGAGGACATCATCGCCTGCTTTGTGACCATAGCGGTCATTGACAAGCTTAAACCCATCCAAATCGAGCATAGCAAGAGCCACGCCCTGACCTGATCGTCTGGCCCTGACCGCAACCTCGCGGGCGTATTTTAGAAACTCTATGCGGTTCGGCAAATCTGTCAGGGCATCTACAGTAGCTTGCTTGTGCAAACGTTGCAAAGGACGTGTCATCCCAAAAACCAGAGGCAACGCCAATAAACACGAGACAAGACCAATCGCCAAAACCTGCCACAAGTGACGCTCGTTCTGACGCTGAATGGAGCCAATGAAATCCTCGGCAGGACCATACACACCTACCCGCCACATCGCATTACTGATGGCAAAGGGCGTGACCATACCGTAGTAACGTGTTTCAGCAACACTAAAATCTATAAATGCACGGTTGGAAGTTTCACGGTGGGAAGTGTTCTGGGCTGTGCTTGCTTCTTGTAGGTGATACTCGGCCAGGAGGGCTTTGGGTACAGCCCCTAAATCATTTACGTGGGGCAAGCTCACTTGGTCTCCCCCATGCGCTAAAGCGTCATTAATCCCAGGAAAAGCGAGGGCTGTACCATCGGCACTCATCATAAACGCCGAGCCATGTTTGCTAATGGGAACACTTTCAAAAAAGGATGATAAACCAGAAATTTCAATGTCTACACCGACAACACCGATAAGGTCACCTGTGTCCTCGTAGACTGGCTTTGCCACCGCAATTCCAGGTTGCCTCGAGGTAAAAAACACATAAGGCTCTGTCCAGATTTGTTCACCCTTAGCTACAGCTTGTTCGTACCAGGGACGTTCGCGGGGGTCATAGCTATCTTCAGGATGATTTTCTTCACGAATAAACTGCCCAGCTTTATCATAGTAACGGTACGTCACGTTGTTGTTGGCTTTAATATTTTTTATCATGAGGCCCGCATCTTTGCGCGTGACAAAAAGAAAGCTGCCGTCTGGTTGCCCCAAATAAACACCCGAGAACTCGGCGTTTTCCCTCAGCTGACTCATAAAATAGGTCTCGAGTTCTGTCGTGTCTTCTGTACCAACGACTTTTTCTGCTAAAAGCACGACGCTCAGTTGGGCAGTACGACCCGCTGGCGACAAAAACTGTTTAGCATTGTCTGCCGCTACCGTCGCCAAGTGATTCATCACCGTGTGAGTGTGATCACGCAAGACTTTTTCGGTGCTCATGCGGTTGGAAATCAGCACGGCCACGAGGGTAAAAAGTTGCACACCGAGCAAAAGCAGCACGAACAAATACCGTAAAGAAATTTTCATGTTCTTCCGTTTCTCGAGGGAGGGGAAAGAGATTTTTGAAGAGCAACAGACACGATGAAGAGAGTAAAACGGTTCCACCAAACCGAGGATAGCAATGCTGTTAGTACAACCATACTCCGAAGCCAAAACACTTGGTGTGAAGGAAGTCATATGTTGGGTTCTGGGTTAGGGGTCTAGGGTTAACTGCTTACTTTTTCAAGAATCTTGAATTTTCAACTACCTGTGTCCGTCCCAAAAACTGACGGATTTGTTTTCTTCAGCAAACGTTTAGAGCGAGTCTAAATGAAGGTATGGTTTGAGTTTTTAGGATAGATTTTTAGTGAAAATTTCACTGAACGCAGTATTAAAACTCAAAAACCCTTGCATTTTAGGGGGTTCGTAGGCTAAACTTAGCAAGTTTTGCCCTTGTAGCCGTGCTGCTACAACCCGCAGCAACGAGGGCGTAGGAGATTAATCATGAAATACAACAAAGGTGCCATTCTTCGCTCCATCGAGCAGCCATTTTTGAAAGCCAACGTCCCTGTATTCGATACAGGCGACACTGTCAAGGTTGATTACAAAGTCGTCGAAGGAAACCGTACTCGTTTGCAAGCTTTCGAGGGTGTTGTCATTGCCCGCGAGAACGGCAAAAAAGGTGCGCGTGCTACGTTCCGTGTTCGCAAGATTAGCTTTGGCGAGGGTGTCGAGCGTATCTTTCCTTTGCACTCCCCCCTTATTGAAAATGTCACGGTCATTCGCCGTGGTAAAACACGCCGCGCCAAGCTCTATTATCTCCGTGATCTTCGCGGTAAGAAAGCCAGGCTCGATACCGACCTTGGTCGCCAAGAGCAAGATAGAAAAAGCGAATAGTTTTCAGAATTACAGACAGTTCAAAGGCACCCCCTCGAGGGTGCCTTTCTTTTTGTGTTAACCTTAACTTCAATGATAACCGTCGACCGCGTACGCAACTAAAGACTATCCCTTTGAGCGTTTATCTCGTCGTGATGCTTTCTCTTTTTGTTAGAGCGAGCGGTTGAACCTTCAATTCAAAACCATTTTCAAACAGCCTGCACCATCTCCTGATAGTTGCTGGCATCGCTCCCTCTAGTTGTCAACGCACGTCGTTTATCCCATGAAGGAGCGTAGCCGTGAAAAAGAAAATAGCCGTGAAAAAGACCCCAACAAGTTGGGAAAATGTCGCATCTTGGTATGATGGCTGGGTAGGTAAAGAAGGCAGTTACTATCACCGCGAGATTGCAATACCCAGAACGCTCGAGCTACTCAACGTTCAAGCCAACGAATTTCTTCTCGACGTTGGTGCCGGCACAGGCACACTCGCACCACATATTCTGAACGCGGGTAGTCACTATGTTGGTGTTGAATTAAGTCGGACATTTGTCAAACAAGCTAAAAACTATCATGCAACCAAAGCGAAGTTTCTCGAGGGCGACGCAAAGGAACTGGATAAACTTTTTCCAGCAGATACCTTTGACGCTGCTGTTTTCTTACTAAGCTTGTAAGACATGGAACCCTTAGACATTATTTTGAAAAACGTCAGTGTAACTCTAAAAACTAATGGGCGACTCGTCATCTTTATGATTCACCCGTGCTTTCGTGTACCACGTCAAATCAGTTGGGGGCTTTGACGAAAAGCGCAAACTCCATTACCGCCGCATTGACCGCTACTTGAGCCCACTCGCAGTACCGATGAAAACGTACAAGGGCAACACGACCCGAAGTTATCATCGCCCCTTACAAGATTATGTTAGGGTATTGCTCGAGGTAGGTTTTGGAATAGATGCTTGGCAAGAAAATGAAGATATACCTCTATTTTTAGCATTTCGAGCTTACAAAAAATAAGACGTTTTCTCGAGTCCAGAAAACTACACTATTTTTCGTTCAAACCAAACACTTAGTGATGTAACTCTAGGAATTGAACTCGAGCTTCCCCAAATTTTCAGCTAAGCGACCTCAAACCCAAAAAGAAAACGTATGGCACGATTTTTCAACCGTGCCATACGTTATTACCCTTTCTCTTTTTACTTCTTACTGTCCTACAGTAACCTTTCCATCTTTCCACGCTTGCAACAGCGCGTCGTAGTTGACCGTTTCCCCCTGAGGTTTCTCGTTCTCGAGTTTTGCTTTTGGTGCGCCAGGCTCGTCAAACCAGAATTGCGGATCTTGCTCTTCGCCAAGCTCGGGCGCGCAATTGGCCATGCCTACGCGCTCGAGCCTGCCGAGCACGTCGTCTTGTGCAGCAGCGAGACCATCCATTGCTTCTTGAGGGGTCACTTCGCCCGTAATCGCAGGGGCGACGTTTTGCCACCACAGCTGCGCCAGTTTAGGATAGTCGGGTACGTTCGTTCCTGTAGGTGTCCAGGCAACACGTGCAGGGCTGCGGTAAAACTCGACAAGACCACCAAGTTTGGGTGCAGCATCCGTCATCGCTTGACTTTGAATATCTGACTCACGAATGGGTGTTAAACCAACGAGTGTTTTCTTGAGCGATACTGTTTTTGCAACCGTGAACTGGGCGTAAAGCCAAGCAGCTTTACGGCGGTCAACAGGTGTGCTATTCAGGAGTGTCCAGGAGCCTGCATCTTGATAACCAAGTTTTTGTCCCTCTTCCCAGTACGAACCGTGCGGGCTTGGAGCCATGCGCCATTTCGGTGTACCGTCTTCGTTGACGACGGGAAGACCTTCTTTGGTCATGTCTGCGGTGAAGGCGGTGTACCAGAAAATTTGTTGTGCCACTGCACCTTGTGCAGGCACGGGCCCAGCTTCAGAGAAGGTCATACCAAGGGCTTCAGGTGGCGCAAAGTTTTGGAGCCATTCGATGTATTTTGTAAGCGAGTACACAGCAGCAGGGCCGTTCGTGTCGCCGCCACGTGCAACCGAGGAGCCAACAGGCACGCAATCTTCAACGCGAATACCCCACTCGTCTACAGGCAGACCGTTGGGTTGACCTTTGTCACCCGCACCCGCCATCGAAAGCCAAGCATCAGTAAAACGCCAGCCGAGTGATGGGTCTTTTTTACCATAGTCCATGTGACCATAAACTTTTACGCCATCAATCGTTCCGTCCCCATTGACTTCATTCGTAAAGAAGTTGGCGATGTCTTCGTAGGCTGACCAGTTGGTGGGAACACCAAGGTCATAACCGTAAATATCTTTGAACTGCTTTTGAATATCTGGGTCAGAAAACCAGTCATAGCGGAACCAGTAAAGATTTGCAAATTGTTGATCAGGAAGTTGATAAAGTTTACCGTCTGGGCCCGTGGTGAAGCTCTTGCCGATAAAATCATCCACATCAAGCGTAGGTAGTGTTACATCTGCACCTTCGCCAGCCATCCAATCTGAGAGCGGTACTGCAAAACCGTAGCGGAAGTGCGTACCAATGAGGTCTGAGTCGTTGATGTACGCATCATAAATATTTTTGCCTGACTGCATTTGGGTTTGTAGTTTTTCAACCACGTCACCTTCTTGGATGAGGTCGTGCGTGATATTGATGCCTGTGATTTCCGAGAAGGCTGGGGCTAGCGTTTTGGATTCATACTCGTGGGTAGTGATGGTCTCCGACACGACGTTAATATCCATACCTCTAAACGGCTTTGCCGCTTCAATAAACCACTTGAGTTCCTCGAGCTGCTCCTCTCTCGAGAGTGTGCTGGGATTAAACTCACTGTCAATCCACTTTTCGGCTGCCGCTAAATACGCTGCATCATCGTCTTGTGCTTGTACCGCTAAAACACACACGAGTGCGAGAGCGATAGCAAGGCTTAACCATTTGCCTATAGGCATGTCTCCTCCTCTGTCCCGTAATGATGTACCGAAACCAACATGCTACGGGCTAAAACATGGGGCTCGAGTCCTTCAGTAGAGAATAGAAATCTCCACGAATTACCGAAAGGTTCGCGTGCAAGTTTTTCAGTCACCGAATTCTAACCTGGCACAAAAGCCGCTGTCTACGAGGTTAAGTCACGTTTGTTCATGAAAGCTGCCAGCTTTTTTATCCCCAGCGCAAAATAATGAGCATCCAGACGAAGCAAAGAATCAACGCAAACCATTGTGAAAAGTCAGTCAACGCGAGCCAAAGCAAATTAATAAAGGCCATACCAAGGAATCCAATATAAAGACGGTCTCCCCTGTCGGTTGAAATGGGCAGAAAGCCTTTTCGCATCACGGGGGATGAGCGCGTATCCCAAATAATCATAAAGGTCAGCATGGCAATAATCAGACCAAAGAAAATCGCCGTCGGCATCGTCCAAGCCATCCATTCAATATCCATCATTCACCCCAAAATTTTTTCGTAGGGGCGACCTCACGTTATCGCCCTATACTTAATAAAAACATCAACGGCGTAAATTCCGAACCACGAGCAACTACACAGGGTTGACCCAACGAGTAAACAATTCATACGCGGCCCAACGCGAAGCCCTTGGCAATATAATTTCGCACGAAGTAAATCACCAGGGCTCCTGGAATAATCGTCAGTACACCTGCAGCAGCAAGCAAGCCCCAGTCCATCCCCGAGGCACTCACCGTGCGTGTCATGGTGGCTGCGATGGGTTTAGCATTGACGGCGGTAAGCGTTCTCGCCATAAGCAGTTCGACCCAGCTAAACATAAAACAAAAGAACGCGGTTACACCTACACCACTACGAATCAGCGGAAAGAAAATCTTAAAGAAAAATTTTGGAAAACTGTAACCGTCCATGAGGGCAGTTTCGTCTATTTCTCTCGGCACACCCGACATAAAGCCTTCTAAAATCCAAACAGCCAAGGGAACATTGAAAAGCAAATGCGCCAAAGCTACACCAAGGTGTGTATCAAAAAGTCCAACGGCTTGATAAAACTGGAAGAAGGGCAACAAAAATGCTGCAGCTGGGGCCATGCGGTTTGTTAAAAGCCAAAAGAACAAATGCTTGTCGCCCAAAAAGCTGTAGCGTGAAAAAGCGTAAGCAGCAGGTAAGGCGATAATGACAGATAACACCGTGTTGATTGCAACATAAATAATTGAGTTGATATAACCGCTGTACCAAGAGGAGTCTGTAAAAATCGTTCTATAGTTTTCAAACGTCAAGGTACGCGGAAAATAGGTGATGCCACCAATAATTTCTTCGTTAGTTTTCAATGACATATTGAGCATCCAATAGATCGGCAAGAGCAACAATACAAAATACAGGGTGACGATAGCCGCACGGACATAGCCACGACGCTTGGCGTTCATTTCTGTTCCTTCCCAATGTTTTGAATAACGGTGTAGAAGATATAGCAAAACACTTGAATAATCAAAAAGTAAATGAGCGAGAACGCTGAACTGCGACCCAGGTCAAATTGTCCAACAGCAATATTCGAGAGAAAAATGGATAAAAACGTTGTCGCAGTACCCGGGCCACCACCTGTGACCACAAACGGCTCGGTGTAAATCATAAAACTGTCCATAAAGCGCAAGAGAACAGCAATAAGTAAAACACCGCGCAACTTTGGCAACTCGATAAAGCGAAACACCGACCAACGCTTTGCCCCGTCAATACGCGCAGCTTGGTAAAAAGCTGGTGGAATCGCGCGTAAGCCTGCATAGCACAAGAGAATGACTAACGGTGTCCAATGCCACACGTCCATGGCCAAGACAGTGAGCCAGGCATCGAGCGGTCTCGAGGTGTAATTGTAATTGATACCAAGACTGTTAATAATATGCCCAGCCATACCAATATCGGCACGACCAAAAATTTGCCAAATCGTACCAACAACATTCCAAGGAATAAGCAGCGGCAAAGCAACGAGCACGAGACTTAACGAAGCACGCCACCCCGACGGGGGGAGTAAACGCGCGATAAAAATTCCAAGTGGAATCTCGATAGCTAAAACTTGGAGGGAAAAAAGAAGATTGCGAAAGAATGCGCCATGCAATTCTTCGTCACGTAGAATATCTTGAAACCATTCACGCCCGACAAAAACACGCTGGTAGGGTCCAAAAATATCTTGAACAGAATAGTTAATCACAATGATAAGGGGAATAATCGCGCTAAAAGCTACGGACACGACTACAGGAATGACAAAAAGCCAAGCACGGTTATTGTAGGGTTTTTCCATCATTTCACCTCGTCCACGCGCTCGTCATTGACGTACACGTAGGTGTGCTCGAGCGGAAACCTTAAATAAGAAGAACCTGTGGATACATTTTCATCTTCGGGTATTTTAATTTTCACGCTTTGATTCGCGACATTGGCCGTGACAATTTTGTAATTACCCAAATCTTCCACAGTTTGAATCTCAGCAGGGATACCTGTCTCAGAGATTTCTAAAAATTCAGGTCGAATGCCGAGTTTAACCGCGCCAGCTTTTGACGTTGCGGCTGCCACACGTTTGCTCTCCAAAGGAATACGCTGACCATTTAACAAGGCTGCATCACCATCCAGGGAAACCTCGAGCAAATTCATCCCAGGACTACCGATAAAATAACCGACAAAGGTATGCGCTGGACGCTCGAACAGTTCTTGCGGTGTACCCACTTGCACCACACTTCCCTGATACATCACCACGACTTGTTCAGCAAAGGTGAGGGCTTCGATCTGGTCGTGGGTAACGTAAATCAAGGTTAGTTTGTACTGCTGGTGAATCTGTTTGAGCTTGCTACGAAGTAACCATTTAAGTTGTGGATCAATCACGGTCAAAGGCTCATCAAAAAGAATCGCGGCGACATCACTGCGTACGAGTCCGCGACCTAGCGAAATTTTTTGTTTGGCATCAGCAGTTAAATTGGCGGCAGAGCGTTTTAGGTCTTTGGTAAGCTCGAGCAAATCCGCCACCTCGTTCACACGTTTTTTGACATCGTTTTCTGCCACGCCACGATTACGCAGTGGAAACGCCAAATTATCAAACACCGTCATCGTGTCGTAAATCACTGGAAACTGAAACACCTGGGCAATATTGCGCTGCTCAGGCGGGAGAGTTGTTACATCAGTACTGCCAAACTGCACTTGACCCCGACTTGGTGTAATCAGTCCAGAGATAATATTGAGCAATGTAGTTTTACCACAGCCTGATGGCCCCAACAGCGCGTAAGCCCCACCATCACGCCAAGTCATGGTCATTTCGCGCAATGCGTAATCATCGGGCGCTTGCGGTTTAGGTTTATAGCTATGTGCCAAGTTTTTTAAGTCTATTTGCGCCATCAGTTTGTCACCGCCCCTTTCACTGCGCGTACAGGAGCTGCGACGAGTTTGCCAGAGCCTAGGTCTCCAGAGTCTAGGTTTCCAGAGTCTAGGTCTCCAGAATCTGAAAAAGCATAAAGGCGTTTGGGATCGAGATACAGCGTGACACTTTGCCCCAAGTCAAAAGGGTGAACACCTTCAATCTGCGACACCATTTTGACACCTTCGTGTTCAGCGTGAAGATACGTTTCAGAGCCGTTGATTTCTGCAAGTGCAACACTGGCAGGCACCACTACATCCTGCGCAGAACACTGTGACATGCCCAAGTGATTCACACGGAGACCCAAGGTGTAGGCACCACTGGAAAGTGACTTCATATGTTCGGGCAATGGGAACTTGACTTGACCCGAGAGCGCAATGTGTCCGTTGTCTACGTGTACAGGTACTAAGTTCATCGGTGGATCACTAAAAATTTCACCGACGCGGCGCACGGCAGGGCGATGATACACCTCGAGTGTTTCGCCAAATTGCAGCAACTTACCTTCGTTTAATACAGCCGTTCGTCCACCAAGCATGAGGGCCTCGAGCGGTTCTGTCGTTGCATACACCACAATCGCATCACGCTGAGCAAAAATATCGCGGAGTTCTTCGCGGAGTTCTTCGCGGAGTTTATAATCTAAGTTGACGAGCGGTTCATCAAGCAACAACACGTCGGCCTGTTTGACTAAAGCCCTTGCTAACGCCGTGCGCTGCTGCTGCCCACCGGAAAGCTCAGAGGGTAAGCGCCTTAAGAACGGCTCCAAATGTAATATCTCTGCCATTTCGTTCACGCGCTCTGCTATTTCATTATTTTTCATTCCTTCAACACGCAAAGGCGAAGCAATATTTTCAAACACTGTAAGCGATGGATAATTAATAAACTGTTGATACACAAACGCCACACTGCGCTTGCGCAGATTTATCTTCGTGACATCTCCTCCGTTGATACTAACAGAACCCGTAGCGGGCCTGTCTAAACCTGCCATAAGGCGCATCAAAGAAGTTTTACCTGCTAATGTTGGCCCCAGCAAAACATTGAGTCCAGACTCGAGTATCAAAGACATGTCATAGAGATGCGTCTCTGCTCCTACCTTCTTCGATACTTGCGCTAGCTCGAGCCTCATGCGTCTCCCACCCTCGGCTTAACCTCGTCAACTAAATTTGTTGTTGGAAGTAAGATAACACAGAGTGCAAGTAAGATGTAAGACGTGAAGGGTAAAACGTTTACTCTCTTACGTCTTACTCCTCACCTTTTGTTCAATCTTCAACAATCAGCCCCTCTGCTCTACGCTATACTTGCTACCATGAGTCGTAGCACCGATACGCTTACACGCACGGAGACCAAAACCAAAAAAGCACCAATGTACAAAGTGCTACTCCTCAACGACGATTACACGACCTGGGATTTTGTAGTATTTGTCCTCGTGCGTTTTTTTGGCAAGAGCGAAGAAGAAGCACACCAAGGCACGTTAGAAGTTCATCAAAAAGGTATTTATTTGGCTGGAGTTTATTCTTTTGAAATCGCTGAAACCAAAGCGAATCAAGTTATTCGAGCGGCACAGCAAGAGGGGCATCCATTCAGGGCAACGGTAGAACCAGAGTAATAAAGTTAAAAGTAGGAAAGTTAAACGTTAAAAGTTAAATGCTTTTCAATCTTTAACCTTAATATGAGTCAGACCATCACCAAAACCGAACAGCGCACGAAAACACCACCGCAGTACAAAGTGCTGTTGCTCAACGACGATTACACACCGATGGACTTCGTGTTGTACGTCCTCGAGCGTTTTTTTAACAAGTCCCACCTTGACGCAGCCCACATTATGATGGAAGCGCACGAAAAAGGTGTCAGCGTTGCTGGGGTATATACCTTTGAAATTGCTGAGACAAAGATTGCACAGGTGCTAGATGCCGCAAAGAGTAAAGGGTATCCGCTTCGAGTCACCTTAGAGGAAAATTGATAATTTTAGCTTTCTAGAATCAGATATACTTACAGCATGAAAATTCTTATTACAGGCGGAGCTGGTTATATCGGTAGTAGCATTGCTAATGCTTTGGAGTCTAGAGGTCACATACCTATTCTGTTAGATTCACTCGTTACTGGTAAAGAAGTTGAGAATAATAACTAAAGTTTGTCGTTAGTTCATCCTCCATAACCGTCGTACTCTTCCGCGATACGTTTCAAGCATCGCTCAATCACAGCAACTTTGTTAAGAATGACCTCATCCATAATACCGAGCCTCGTTCACGTATAGCTTCTAAAATTTCTTTACGCTTTTCGTTTAATCTAGCGTAGCTCGAGTAAGCAAACACTTCATAGAGGTCGCACGCAAGCTTGTTTTGGCAGTAAACGCGCTCCCCATGTGCCACGACCTGAAGACGCATTACAGTTGAGAGTGAACGCAAACCGAAACTTCCAAAAAGGTAAATCCCTAAAATTCTAGCTAGCCTTTGGTTCAGTAATTGAATAATGTTCTACTTTACTTCCTCCATCCGTGTCAGTCTAACCTAAAAATCTACCCCAAAAACCAAAACACACCTTCAGACATTATTGAGGTTCACCAAAGTTGCTTAAGCGAAAGTCCGGCATAGTGAAAGAAACTCAGTAACACGTCAGGTTGCTTGCGGAGCTTAGCAAATTCTTTATCAAGGTTTTGACGAAGGGTCGTCACATCATTACGATGTC
>JBOFGY010000005.1:0-26103 GCA_051649365.1 Trueperaceae bacterium | reverse complement strand
TGGCTCAACCCCGAGGATTATGCTGAAGAGCAACTCCTCTTCTACAAAGTCACCCTCGCCCTTGCTGCCGTAGGTTCAGCTTTGAACATCAATTTCTCCGACGTGGCTTTAGTTTAAGGTAATTGTGTACGACTACTATTATGGAATAGATAGAAAGCTACTCCATGAACGCCGACAAAGTACCCCTTTCATTCTTACTAAGGCATTTAGCCACCGCTTTGCATCAAGGGTGCGCCTCTGGGGAAGGGTGGCAAGCTACGACGCAAAAAACATCTAGTGGATTTCAGGTGTTGGGTGCTGGTCAACGCCCATACACAAAGAGTAATCAACCGATAACCAACTCGAGAAACTTTCTTTGGTGCTCACAGCCTTGGGAAGTGTGTAATCTACCTGCATATATATTTCATTTTGCAGAAGATTTTTACGCTCATGTCTTAAACGATTTCACCTCTGAAGAAAAATACGCTTGGGAGGTGTGTCAGCAGTTCTACCGTAGGGGAGTTAGCCTTTTCGTTGTTAGCCATTATAGGGGTAAGTGGAATTATAAATTCAATCGGCGACACCTGAATCATGCTGCCGATGAGACGGGTGCATTTGTAGCTTGCGAAATTGTGCGGAAGTTGCTTGCGGCTGGAGTAGTACAGCCTCATTTAGATAGCTCAGGTGAATGAAGTTATGAGTATCAATAAGACTAAAAGAACGCGGAACGACAAAGCTAAAGCCTTTCATACTCAACCCTATATCAATAATCATTATCGTCCTATTTTCTTAAAAGTTTTAGCAAATGAATATCCACAAAAAATTAACGCGCTTGAGAGTGTTCTACCCCTTTTCCTCGAGGTCATGCGTTCGGATCAGTGGCGAGATACCTCTCTTGGTAGTGTTGACCCTACAGCTTTAACTAATGACCCAAACATTTTAGTAATACCTGAAAACGCGCCATCAAAATATAGTGAATTACTCGAAGCTCTGAGGGCTTGGACGAAAGACTTAGGGTGCAATGAGCGGTATTGGATGGTTGAAACAGCCGTGTATCTTTTGAGGCTTCTCTGTGTGGATGAGTACCTGAAGTTTCACAAAGGCGAGCCCCCCGTTGAGTGGTACACCGTCAATTTAAGACCAAAGCCGCATAGTGGTGTGTCTCCCCTCATCCATTGGATAAACCTTGAAGCAGTTGTTGAACCTTCTGAGGGCGTGCCGTATATAGCAGCCATGATGTATCAACCTCAGCCGCCACAATTCCCACCTTACAACTTTTTTGAGAGCGAAGAGATGAACCGACAAAAGCAGGTAGTTTTGCAAGAGCGATACATTTCAGATAGCAAGAACTATTTCAAAGAGTTTGGTATGGAAGAGTTACCAGAAAAACGCAAAATCGAAACCCATTGTCTGTGGTTATCGTGGAAGTGTGTTGAAGGGATGAGTCTAAGAGATATTGCACACCGCACTAGCGAAAGAGGTATGAGAGAAAGCGTAAGTGAATCGGATGTAACAAGAGGAATTAAAGGTTTATCTAAACTACTTGATCGTAGTGTTTGCATTACCTAAATTTAGGTAATGCAAACAAAAAAAATGCGCTTGCATTTATCTTCTTGAGTGAAAGGAAGGTAAATGCTGTGATAAGAAAACAAAGGAAAGCAACCACGAGTAAAAAGGAAGAGCAAGGCGGGTTTAACCTTGCTCGAGGAGCTGCCTACATCGGTACATCTAAACCCACCCTCTCGAGGATGCTGAAAGACAACCTTATCCCTCACGCTCGGTACGGGAAGCGCGTGTTTATCGCTAGACAGGCTTTAGATAATTTTATGGCGGGTGAAAAATAATGAGGGGCAGTAACGCCCCCCAAGAATCCCTCACTCATCATTACAACCTAAAAGACCTTATCAGTGCTGTAAAAAATGCACGGGTGAGTGATGCTCAAAGGGTGACATCAGAGGGTTTACTATGATCACCGCGATAACCGTCAACCCTCAAAAATTTCAAGAAGCTGTATCTGTTCTCGAGAACGCTGGCCACACGGTCACGTTTGCCCCCATAGAGCTTTGGTCACATCGTTGTGTGCTAACTGCCTTCAATCCTGTCACGGGTGAAGGCTACCTCATTGGTTCAGATGAATTGGGTTTGCTCTGCCACTACGGGATTGCCTATCTCAATCCTCACAACTTTTCAGAACCACGCTACAAAGCTAAGGACAACGTAAACAGGCTTAAACACTATGCTGAAGCTGTGCTAGCTCGAGCCATCGTTGATATACAAACGGCTCAGCCTGGTACACGGAACCAAACGCTTTATAAAGCAGCATTCGTTATCGGACGTTACTTACTTGGTTGGCACTTAGACCCCGACAGTGTGCAAGCACAGCTTTTAGATGCCGCGCTGCAATCAGGTTTGCAGGGTGGTGAAAGGGAAGCGAGAACCACGATTAAATCAGGACTCAAAGCGGGGCAAAAACAGGCTCGAGACCCTGATGATTTGATGAACAATAGCCCATTTGATGAACACCCCAGTTCATCAAATAAAAGTCAAGCCCTGTCTAGCAAAAACCGATTTGATGAACAACATCACAACCCATTAGGCGAATGGGCAAAACCTAGCCCTTGGGGGTGGTAGGTATGGCAGTGAACAAAGTGCAGCTTTTGACAACACTACCCACAACCCAATGGCTTGTCACCAATCTATTACCGCTCGGTCACACCGCAAACCTCTTTGCACCTGGAGGCGGAAACAAAACACGACTGGTAAGCAATCTCGCAGTGCAGGTGACGCGACCACAGAATGAAGGCTCATTCCTTGGCTATCAGGTTAAGCACGGCAAAGTTTTGATTTTGGATGCAGACGACCCGACCACACACGGTTATCAGCTTTGGTTAAATCGTTACTTTGCGACCTATGAAGATGCTGAACGTTCTCTGATTGACTTACGCGCTATTGAGGGTGGACTCACGCCCGATGATGTAAGGAGTCTCAAAACTGAACTCTCAAAAGCACCGCCGAAACTCATCATCATTGATACGTTTGCTAGTGCGT
This sequence comes from Trueperaceae bacterium, assembly GCA_051649365.1. Classification (GTDB taxonomy): domain Bacteria; phylum Deinococcota; class Deinococci; order Deinococcales; family Trueperaceae; genus CAVTAE01. The sequence continues at coordinate 23,076 of JBOFGY010000005.1, read as the reverse complement.
TCATGGGAATGGATATTCTCAAAGCACACCATGTACAAGCGGCATTGGTAGGGCTTGCAGACCTAGCTAAGGCTCTTAACTGTGCGGTGTTAGTGCTTGACCATGTGGGCAAATTACAACCAGGGCAAACCGTAGCAAGCAAAGGCCCATACGGTGCTGGCAAGACATTTAGCCCCAGGGCAATCTTCGCGCTTAGCCGTGTGCCTCCCAAAGATGTTGATGGGCGTGATGTGTTTCGCCTGGACTGCACCAAAATGTCTTACGCCGCCGAACCTGCACCCCTTGCTTTTGAAGTTGAGCTTTCGCCAGATGAAAAACAGGCTCGAGTCAAAGTCGTTGACTTACCTAACCAACACAGCATGAAGGACAAGGCGAAAGCGGTCATGCTCGAGCAACTCAAAGCAGCTAAGGGTGAAAGTGTAGCTCGTCAAATCCTTCTTAACGCAGTGGTGCAAAAGGTGAATGTCACAGAGCGTTATGCAACTGATGCACTCAAGGAACTGCTCGAGCAACGACACGACATCGTAGTCACTGAGTTGCTTGGCAAGGGCAAACCCAAGGCTTACAGTCTCCCTTTGGGCGATTCTCCTAATGAGTATAAAAATAGTTCATCAAATCACGAAAATGTAGACAGGGCTAGCGTTTTATTTGATGAACACTCCAGTTCATCAAATGCGGGTAGTTCACTAAATGCGGAGGTATCTGATGACCTCGCACTTTGAAGCCCAAACCCTCATCACCGAAGTACAAAGCTACGGCGCGACTATCTATGCCGAATCTGGCAAAGTGCGGGTGAAGGGAGCCTCAAAACTCCCCACCCCACTCATTGAAAAAATCAAAGAACGCCGTGATGACGTGCTGGCAGTGCTGACCGTTCCGCGTTTACCTTGGCAACTGGAAAGACTTATCAGCGCGGCATGTAGTGGTGCCTTGCAGATACGTGTGGAAGGTGTACCAGACACCACACGCTACGTTCAGGCATGGGCGTGTGCCTACCTCACGGGTGATAGAGATGAACCCCTAAAACGATTGTGGGAGGTGTACAAACAATGGCAAAAAAACAAAAACTAAACCGCGAAGCAATCGGGAAGATATTACACGCCCACAATAAAAAGCGCTTTGCATGGCCTCCCATCACCGAAAACGAGACAGCAACCTTCGAAGATTTGACCGTTGACAAGTCGTGCATTAAATGTCGTAACACTCTAACGCCAAATATCTTCGGCGAATTCATCTGCGCCCACTGCGCAGCAACCTAGAATACGTAAGTAGATACGTTACGAACCTAAACTAAATCAAAAGGATTTTATATGAAAAACATAACTGACCTACAAAAACAAATCGAAGCTTCACGCACTGATATAGCCACCCTCGAGGGCAAACTCGAGGCGAAGCGTGCCACGCTTTGGGAACTCGAACACTCGAGGAAGTTTGAGGAAGCGGCCAAACTCCAAACCGAAGTCTCATCTCTTGAAAACCTTTTAATCCGAATGAGGGAAACCTACGGAAAAATGCAACTCGAGTTCCTCGAGTTGCAAGCCACACAGGATGAGAAAGTTGCCCTCGAGGAACTTAAAAAAATGCTTAAGGGACTGTCAGAAAACGTACAGGCCTTAAGCGTTAAGGATGAGGAATGGCGTAGATTGACGCTGGAACTCTTCGATGAACACACAAAGGTCGGGCAAGCATACGAAGCTTTTTTCGAAGCAGGGACAAGGGCCAGCGACGAAACCTACTACTTAGGTCTGCAAGCCTCCACAGACGCTACAACACACTCGAAAATGTCAGCGAAGGCTAAAAGTCTGTGGGCACAACTCGAGGCGTTTGTGGGCGTTTTAGAGCACGCATCACCTGCACGAACTGGCGAACCTGCACGCAAGACGATACTTGGTAAACCACTTAAAACCCAGCTTCTGGACTTGTTGGATTTCATTGGCGATCGAAAGAGATTGTTTGGGGACGAGTGGAAAACGCAGTTGTAAGGTGCGCAGGTTGCGCAGTTAAAAAAGCCTATTGGCAGAAAGGTAATTCATGGAACAAATTTCAGAGAAACAACAAATAATTCAAAAAATCGAGGCGTTGGAACGTCAACTGGATTTAGCTAAATCGAACGGCGCGACGGTCACGGCGGTCAGTCTCGAACGCCGTTTGGCAGACCTTCGCAACGAATTGCGGAGACTCTCGTGAAACATCAAGCAGCAACAAAAACCAAAGTACCCATTTCTAAGATTGTCGAGTTCGTCCAAGAACTGAATCAGGAAGGAAAATTGTATTTTCTCGTTGACGTTGCGAGACATTTTAAGATCTCGAGAAGAACCCTCGAGAATTATCGGTCACAATCGCCTGAATTACGTGCAACTCTCGAGGAGGCGAGAGAGAACCTTTCGGACTTTGTCGAGGGTAGATTGCTGCACCTTATTCGGATTGGCAATGTCTCAGCGATAATCTTTTACGCTAAAACCCAGATGCGCAATAGAGGCTATGTGGAACGTGCGCCAGTACAGGATAGCGGAGAACTATCAGAGTGGCTAGACCAGATTAAAACTGCGCAGACAACCTTTGGGGAACTTGGCTAGGCGTGAGGAGTTGATGGTTGCGCGGGCTGAAAGGGCTTTACGAGGTGGGCAAAAGGGAAACAAAAACGCTAGTAAAAACGAATCGGCAACGGTTGCCGATTCGTTTAGTAACAAGCAGCTTGCTGACGGCTTCGGGTTAGGCGAACGCACCTATCGAAGCCGTAAAGCTATCGGCAGCAAAATTACGGAAGAAACCGCTGCCGTGCTTGACGAAATGATTGAAAGCGGCGTAGCTAGTGAGTTGCCCGACAGTACACGACAACTTAATTATTTAGCAGGTGTAGATAACGCGGAAAACCAACTAACGATTGTCACGATGGTTGCTAGTGGCGAGGCTCGAGATGTGTTTGAGGCAGCCAAGCAGGTTGAAAAGGCAAAGGCAGACGACTTCAGATTTGAGGCTGTTGCAGCTATAAAGCAAAATGCGGATAACACCGTTTCACAGAATTCTGTGAAACGGCAACTGGCTGAGCTAAATAAGCAAGAAAAGGCGGACTTGGACAAGATATGGTCTGACAAAGCCTTAACTTATGATGCTCGAGTGAGGGGATTCTGCTTGGCGTTTTAGTTCAAGATTCTCGGTCTTTTTTTACGCCTACAGGAAGCGTCTAATCCTCATCGCTTGCCTCCAGACTATAAGGTAGCCAACTTCCCTTCATATGCCCCTTTAGGGCAGCAACCTCCTCAGGTTCGAGAGTTAGAGTGGCCTTGAATTCTAACTCTAAAGCCTCTACGTCAGGATGCCCCAAAGCGTTGTGTACCTCTGCCCAAACTGCCTTAACGACACCTGGCGTTAAGTTCTCGATGCGTAAAATGTATTTATCCTTCATAGTATCCTCCTTGGCGGTTAAACCGCTTTTCTTAATGGGTTATTATTGTGTTCATCAAAAACGTATTTGCTAGACAGGGCTTGGCTTTTATTTCATGAACAGGTGTGTTCATCAAACGGCTTCAGCATGAAACGAACGGCTTCTTTGAACGACGTAAAACGCCTAATCACCTCACCGTGCTGCATGACGCACCAAACGCCCTCACAACGCTTCAGACTGAATTGGGTAGGCTCGAGTCCTTTGAACAACTCGGGCGCAGTGGTAGATAAGGTGGACACCGTGTCCACCTTTACGACTCTAAACTCAGTCATTCCAATGGGCCCACTCAGAGATTAGCCAGCTCGAGAAAATAACGGCTAGCAGGGAAATCAGGTAGTAAATCATGCTTCCTCCTGCCTTGTGCCTTTGCAAGGCGTGCAGCGTTTGGGGTGCGGGGTGCTGTAACATGGGTTAATCCTTTTCAAACTTGGATTCTAAGCGGTCTTTCTTTGCGGGATAACCGCTTAGTTCCTTTATATTACCAGTACACTTGCAATATGTCAAGAGGTCTGGTAATATGTATACAACGCTGGTAACAGCGAGAATAGGAGAATGACTGTGAAATGGAAAGTAAAAGAGTTTTTAGATAAGAACAAAAAGACACCCTACGCACTGTGGAAGGCTTCAGGGCTTTCACGCACGACGGTGTACGCGATTACTGGCGGCAAGTTGCGCGGTATGGACTTTGACACTTTAGCCAAAGTGGTTGAAGGGCTCGAGGAAGTCACGGGAAAAAAAGTAGAGCCTAATGATGTGCTCGAGGTGGTAAGACATGCCTAAACGTAAACGCTCCAAAAAAGCCGCCAACGGTCAAGGCACAATCAGCAAACGACTGACAGAGCGACCCGATGGAACCGTTAGAGAAACCTGGGAAGCTAAAATCTCTTTAGGCTTTGACAGTGAAGGCAAACGACTTCGCAAAACGGTTTACGGCACGTCACAGACAGAGGTCACGGCTAAGCTGAATGAAATCAAGACGCAACTCTCCACAGGCACGTATAACACCACGACGATCACCGTGAAGGAATACTTTGAACGCTGGTTAAGCGATATGGAACGCAAAACCAAACCGCGCACTTTTGCCTACTATGAATACATCGTTGATAAATACATTAAGCCTAATCTTGGAACTGTGAAACTCGCTAAGCTCTCGCCTCTACAAATACTAGGGTGCTTTAGACAACCTCATGGACACCGTAAGCCCTGACCTTGCCAACAAGGTAAGACGCATCTTGTACGGAGCCATGAGGCAAGCGGTGCGCTGGCAACTGATAGCACGTAATCCTGTAGAGGCTACAGAACCTTTTAAGCACGAGCGTGAGCCCATGAAACTATGGACACCTTTAGAAACATGGCAGTTTTTAGAAGCGGCAAGACCTAACCGTTTGTATGCTTTCTTCTACCTGGCGATTACTGCGGGACTTCGCTCGGGTGAACTTAAAGCCCTTAAATGGAGCGACTTAAAAGGTAATGTGCTTCATGTCCAGCGTTCAGTAGGTTGGGTGAAGGGTGAGGTAGTCGTATCAGCACCCAAGACTGAAAAGGGTAAACGCCGCGTGATGCTTGATAAGGAAACCCTCGAGGTACTTTCACAGCACCGCAAGCAGCAAGAGAGTGAACGCGCTACCCTTGGCGCGTCCTACATTGACCTGGGTCTTATCTTCAGCAAGCAGGACGGTGGTTACATCACCCCGCATAATCTCGAGGGTATCTGGTTCAGGTTGCTCGAGACTTCCAAAGCACCCAAGGTTAGGATTCACGACCTGAGACACTTGAATGTTTCGCTACGCCGCAAGCAAGGGCAGGATGCAAAGCTGATAGCTGACCAAGTAGGACACAGCGACCCATCATTTACGGTAAGACAGTACACGCATCTTTTTCAGGACGACCTAGACCACGCAGCCTTGACGCTAAGCACTGTGCTACCCAAAGGCAACCCCGAAACAAATAACTGATGGTCTTAAACTGGTCACATTTTGGCCATATCAAGCCACTAAAAAGCCCAAAAAAGAGACTCCCACCGCTTTACTGTAGTGGGAGTTTTGCCGTCCTGCACGGCGTTTCTGGCGGAGAGATAGGGATTTGAACCCTAGATACGACAAAGCCGTATAACAGTTTTCGAGACTGTCCCGATCAACCACTCTGGCACCTCTCCATGTCTGGTACACCGTAAACGGCGTAGCACTTACAACGAGGCAGCACAAAGAGTATATCCCAAATTTTCTAACAACGCGTGTCGTGTTTACAGTAAATCACAGTCAAATTGAGGCATAAAAAAAGCACTCCCACAACCCCTCTCTAGATGTGTGGGAGTGCACTAAAGAGGCAGATGGAATGGTGGTGTGTTCTCCACCTACCTTACTTAAGATAGTCTAGGGCTTCTCACTTACGGAACTCTTATTGGGTGTGACACTTTTCACAAGAATAAAAATCTAACCTTTCGGGCCTTAATCCGCTCTGCCGTCTGCCTTTCATCTCTATTTGCTCTTAGGTTACGATTCGCCTTATGGCTAGATGGACAAACTATCTCTCAGGCTTGGGCTACCGCATGGATAAAGGTGTGGATAAATTCCAACGCTGGAGAAGCCCGTTTTGAGGATGATGCGCTCGTAGTGTGGCCCTATCTCAGTTATGGAACGGCACAGCGTGTTTTCATAAAAGGACGGGTGCTCGAGTCCAAAGCTCTGCGCACTGCGAACAAGGATGACCCCAAGTGGCACAATTTTCGCAGTGCGCTAAAACGCTTTCGCAGCAATGAAATCGCCAACGCCAAGGTGCGTGTTTCTTTTCAAAACGAATCGCAGGAGCTTGTCACAGATGAAGAAGGCTTTTTCAAAATGTGGTTAGACCTTGCTTCTCCCCTTTCGTTTCAAGAGGCGGAAACTCTGCACTTTCAACACGTTCACGTCGAGTTGCTGGGCCCCCTGCGCGAAGAGCAAAGCGAAACAACTTTCACAGGCCAAATTATGATTTCACACGGAGCTGACTTTGGCATTATCTCCGACATTGACGATACCGTTCTACAATCAGATGCAACCCGGGTGTTAAAGATGGCAAAGCATGTTCTTTTCGGCAATGCTCGAACACGCTTACCCTTCGAGGGCGTAGCAACATTTTATCAGCAGTTAAGCCGAAACAAGAATCCTTTGTTTTATGTCTCGAGCAGCCCCTGGAATCTTTATGACCTTCTCGTCGAATTTTTAGACGTGAATGATATTCCTCTCGGGCCGCTACTGCTTCGTGATTGGGGCATCAGTGATAAAGAACTTTTACCGACAGGTCATGCAGGGCATAAACTGACAGCCATTCAACAGATTTTAGAAACCTATCCAAGTTTGCCTTTTATTCTTATTGGGGATAGCGGCCAAGAAGACCCAGAAATTTATAGTCAGGTCGTACAAAAGTATCCGGGCAGAATTTTGGTGGTCTACATTCGAGATGTAAGTGGTAGCCCCAGAACAGAGACCATCAACAAACTAACTCAAACCGTTATTGCTAAAAAATCCGAACTGTTGCTCGTACCTGATACGAAGATCGCCGCAGAGCACGCACGGTCTCGAGGCTGGATAACCCGAGAGACTAGATAACCTAAAGTTGAAATTTCCTGGTCACGAGATCGTAGGAGTAAGAGGTAAGACATGAAAAGTAAGACGTAGCAGCCTTGAACGTTTTACCTCTTACTTTTTCACTCTTCGCTTAACACTACGCAGTTAAGAAGCAAGTTTCCTTAAAGTCTCAATCGTACTTGGCAACCACATAGCTTTGTCTTGACGCACTTTTTCGTTGCTGCTTTCAAACACCCACTCGAGAAACAGCAAACACGACGTGACACCAAAGGTGCGAATGTCATCGTCAGATGGAATACTGCCTAAAGTTATTTTATAGCTTTCTCGAAAAGCCCCGATTAACTCACCTGCATTCGGGTAATCTTCAAATTCAGCTTCGGTCACGGCAATGTCCATAAGGTAATACCCTAAACCGTAACTACCAAAATCGAGAAGGGCAAAGGTATCACCTGAACGAATAACGTTACCAAAATGAATATCGGTATGCGTCATACCAAAATGTTGCGATGATGTTCCGAGCCGTTGCATGATGGCTTTCGTCTTTTCTATCGCGGGTACGACACTCTCGAAGCCTTCAGCCAAACGCTCTTTCGCCTTGGTTTGCCACCAAGAATTTCTACCAAAAAAATACTTCTCGTCAAAGGTTGTACCTGCAAAAGCTTCGCTCTGGTAGCTCGAGGCTTGGCGGTGCAGTTCCGCCATCATTGTTCCGACGTGACTTGCCACCTCCTCAGACATTGTTTTACTCACAGGTTCACCTTCTAACCACTCGAAAAGAACACAGAGCCTGCCCTCAGCATGACTGATAAAGTTGCCCTCTTTGTTCAATACGGGTTTTGGCACGAGGACATCGGTCTCGTTGCGGATGGCAGCTAACCAATTCACTTCAGTGGCGAGTATCTTTTCGTCCATTTCTGGTGTACATAGTCTCAGGGCATAGGTTTGGTTTGCCTCGACTCTATAAATTAAATTTTCGTAGTCGCGCATCAGCTTCGTTGTTGCATTCTCTAAGCCGTAATATTTTAGAACCATACCTACAACATCCATCATATTATCTCCTTTATTCAAGTTCGACTTTTTCAGTCACAGTAAGCCTATGGGTAAGTAAGACGCAAGGCGCAAGCTGATAAAGAATTTACTTCTTCCGCTTCATCTTCAACTTTCTCTAGTGTGCAAAGCTAGACAATGCTGAACAAAGTTTCATCACAAGTTAAAGTTTCATCACAAGTTATTGATAAATTGAAAAGGAAAAAATTTCCTCGATTCGTGCAGCAACAAAGTCTCGAGTTACCTCTATTAAATAGAGTTACATTAAATATACTGTTGTTTTAACACCTTAGATCATGTCGAGTGATGAGCCTAACACACCATGTAGCGAAGGTCAAAATTAGGTTAAGGCTCACAGTGATGTAAACCCCAACCACAATCTTGACAAGAATGCTATACTCAAACGCTAATATGGCCGCCTCGACGGTAGACTCTGTAGTTACAACTACAACTGTAATTACAACCACAACTACATTTCCGCAAAGTCTCAAGAAAAAAGCAAGTTATTTAAGCAAAGAAGACTTAGCTAGGCTCGAGTCTGCCTATACGTTGGCGGAAAAAGCGCACCGTGGCATGAAGCGCAAATCGGGTGAACCCTTTATCACGCATCCTGTGGCCGTTACAGAAATTCTAGCTGACATGCGCCTCGACCCTGACGCGCTCATGGCTGGACTACTGCACGATACCGTTGAAGATACTGACGTAACCTTTGAAGAACTCGAGAATAAGTTTGGTAATGTTGTTCGCAAAATTGTCGAAGGCGAAACTAAAATCAGCAAACTTGCCGTACGCGTCTACGAAGATGAACAGTCCGAAAATTTGAGGCAGATGCTCATGGCAATGGGCAATGACGTGAGAATTATTCTTGTCAAACTTGCAGACCGCCTCCACAACATGCGCACGCTCGGAGCTATGCCACCTCACAAACAACAAAAAATCTCGAGGGAGACCCTCGAGATTTTTGCTCCTTTGGCTCACCGTTTCGGGATTAGTCACATCAAAAACGAATTAGAGGACTTAAGTTTTTTCTATCTCGAGCCTGAACGTTATAAAAGTTTGCAACGCCAGGTGAGGATGCGTCACGCCGAACGCGAAGCCTACATACAGCAGTCTATTAAGGATCTTAAAGACCGTCTTAAACAAGAGGGTATCAAGTATGAAATTTCTGGACGTAGCAAGCACCTTTACAGCATTTACCGCAAAATGCAACGTGACGGCAAAACCTTAGATCAAATCTTCGACCTTATGGCCATTCGCGCCATAGTTATCCCACCTCAAAATGGTGAGGCTTCTGATGAAGACGAAAAAGCAATTTGTTATAGGGCTTTGGGAATCGTACATAGTTTATGGACACCGATTCCAGGTCGCTTCAAAGATTACGTCGCTGTTCCAAAACAAAACGGGTATCAATCGCTGCACACTACTGTTATTGGTTTGCGCGGTCTACCCATTGAAGTACAGATTCGCACGAAGCGTATGCACGAAATTGCCGAGTACGGTGTCGCCGCACACTGGGCTTACAAACAGGGCATTGAAACTCAAGTTGAGACGATGGCCAAATTTATCGAAGACTTACGCATTGCCCACAGCGAGGCAGAAAGTGCCGGCGGTTTTGTCGAAGCAGTAAAAACAGATTTGCTCTCCGAGCGCGTGCTGGTGTTTACACCTGCCGGTGACATTATGAATTTGCCGCGCAGCTCTACCCCGATTGATTTTGCCTATCACGTTCACACCCAAATTGGGCATCGCTGTATTGGGGCGCGGGTCAATGGCGATATTGTGCCACTCAGTTATCAACTGCAAACTGGAGACCGCGTAGAAATTTTAACGAACCGCAGTTCGCAGTATAGCCCTAGTATTGACTGGCTCAACCACACTGTCACGAGAGGTGCAAAGCAAAAGATTCGACAGTATTTTAGACTCCAAGAACGCGCTGGACAGTTAGAAGCTGGCAAACGTATGTTGGAACGCGCTCTGCGGCGCAAACATTTATCCGTATCGCAATACACGATGAAGGGGAGGCTCGAGGGGGCCGCAAAAACCTTACTTCACGCCGACTCTACTGACGAACTCTATCTCGCCCTTGATGCCAAACGCCTCAGCACCCGCCAAGTCTTAGAAATTCTCGCTCCCGAGGTTTATAAAACACAACCTACCCCTGTCAAAGCGTTACAGCCTTCTAAAACGGGGATTGCTGGCATTCTTATTGACGGACTTGATGCCCCTGCAAAACTCGCCCTGTGCTGCTCCCCCGTGCGCGGTGACGATGTGGTCGGTTACATTACGCGGGGACGCGGTGTGACCGTTCACCTCGTGGACTGCCCTAACGTCAAACACCTCATGCAAAATAAAGCGGAACAAGAACGCTTCGTGACGGTAGCTTGGGATGCACCAGGGGGTGAAGTCTTCCCCGTTGACTTTGAAGTTGTGGCGATAGACCGCTCGGGACTCCTCAAAGATGTCCTCGATATCATCGCCGCCATGAACAAATCCGCACCCAAAGTCGGGGCGAGCGTTCACAACAATACAGCCCATATCCACTTTCGGGTGGATGTACGCGACCAGAAGGAAATTGACCACATTAAAGAAAATATCTCGAAAATCCCCGATGTCACGAACGTGTATAGGGCGAAGCCAGGAATGAAATCCTAAAGAGGCTAAACGCACAAAGCTAATGGCAAAAAGGTAAGCCCTTAGCTTGCTCTACTGTGCACTTTAGCTCAAACTTGGGTCAATGAAGAGTGCGTATAGAGTTGAAAGCGTGATTAAAGTACCACTCGAGCCCCTAAAACCGTTACAATAGCCCATATGGATGACAACGCCAACGTCGCAAACTCCAATGTAGCTTGGCTCATGCAGGGCGTTCAATCTGGGGAAACCTCATCCCCTGAACTGCCTCAAGGCGCGCTTTCCTTAGATGCCCTCGAGGTTGTAGCTCTCACCGCAGAGTACCGCCGCCTCGCCACTGGCAGCCACAACTGGCGCGTGGCCCAACTCTCTGCCCTCCTTGGCAAAAAATTGGGGCTAGGTGAGGTGGAACTCGAGCTCATTAAACAAGCTGCCCCTCTGCACGACATCGGTACCATTTTTATCCCTGAAAGCATTTTACTCAAACCCACAAAACTCTCCGAGATCGAATTTGAGACGGTGAAGCGTCACGTAGATTTAGGAGCCAAACTCCTTCAAGACGCGAATACTGCCCTTCTTAAAACGGCTCAGCTTATTATCGAAGGTCATCACGAACGCTATGACGGCAGCGGTTATCCTGCCCATAAACGCGGCTCGGACATCTCACCCATCGCGCAAATTGTTGCCCTCGCTGACGTGTTTGACACTGCAACACACCCACAACCCTACCGTGACGCACTTCCTGTTAGCAAAGCGATGCAGCAAGTACGCGAACAACGCGGCCAGGGCTTTGACCCTAAACTCGTAGACGCCTTTACCGAAGTCCTCGGGGAACAAACGTGGCTCGTTCGTAGTACGGAGGGGAAACTCGATCCTCACCAAAAACTCTATATTCCTGGTTCTGCCCAATTTTCACCCTCGGCAACTACCCTAAAAGGAACGGAGCAAAACATTTTGATCAGCGGCCAACTCGGCACGCTGAATCTCTTTGACCTTATCGGCTCGCTCACACAGAATCGCCAATCAGGTAAACTTCACGTTCATTTGGGCGCACTGCGCGGACTTATCCTCGTATACGAAGGCAGAATTTTGCATGCTTCCTTTCAAGGTTTGATTGGTCAAGAAGCGTTGTTCAAGCTTTTTAGCCACGTCGAGCAAAGCCACGACGCTTTCTTTACCTTCGAGGCTTGGCCAGAGCCAGGTGAGCAAGAAGATTTACCCGAGCTAGAACTTCTCACTGTGCAAACACCCACAAATAAATTACTTTTTGATATTGCCGTACAACTCGACCACGAAATGTCTGAGCGCAATCAGTAATATGACGAAGGGCTAAAAAGCTGAGGACGAAGGCTTCTCAGCTTTTTAGCCTTCAGCCTTTCACCTCTTTCACACGCCCCACCGCACCACTTTCTAAACGAACTTTAATGCCGTGCGGATGTGTAGCTGAATTGGTCAAGATAGCTTGCACGATGCCCTCAGTGAGTTGGCCTGTACGCTGATCGGCTTTCAGAACAATGGCAACGTTTGAACCTATTTTTATATCTGCGCGGCGTGTTCCGTTCATAAAAGTAGTTTACTCCTATAGAGGTTGCTATTTGGATGATAGATAACGCACCTGGTCAGTAACGTCTGATCCAACACCACATTGGGCGAGTATCAATACATCTTCGGCAATCGTAGCAATTAAGGCAGTTAGATCAACCTCTGGAATTTCTATTTTGCTGCTTCCACGGCAGTGTTTCTAATACTTCCACCTATCTTGTTCATAGGCTTTGACTCGAACAAAGCTACATGAACCCTTTACAAACCACAAATGTCTCGCTACAGTATCCCTATGACGGCTTACCCGTTCCTCCCTGCAGCCTAGCCAGCAATACACCCACGTGTATTGCATTTTCGACTGACCCGCACCTGGTCTTAAATTTCTGGGCGTGGTCTTTTTTATTGGTATAGCCAGAGGAGAACAGGATAAACTAAGGCGATTTTAGGAGGCATTATGACAGTTAACATCAACGAACTGAGGCAGAAATACCTCGAGTTCTTCCAAAGCAAAGAACATCTCATCTACACGTCGTCATCCCTAAAAAGTGACGACCCCACCCTCATGTTTACCAGTGCAGGCATGGTGCAGTTTAAGCCATATTTTTTAGGAGCTACACCCAAGTTTGCAGGTGTAGAAGGCATCTGGCCCCGTGTCACCACCGCGCAAAAGTGCCTGCGGATTAACGACATTGAAAACGTCGGGCGGACTTTGCGTCACCACTCGTTTTTTGAAATGATGGGTAACTTTTCCTTTGGGGATTACTTTAAGAAAGAAGCAGCTGCTTGGGCTTGGGAATTTTTGACGGATAAAAAATGGCTCGGTCTCGACCCTGCTCGTTTGTATGTAACGATTTACAACGATGACGACGAAGCCTTTGAAGTTTGGAATAAACACGTCGGACTTCCTGCTGAAAAAATCTCGAGGTGGGGCGAAGGCGAAAACTTCTGGCCTGCCAATGCTGTCTCGGATGGCCCCGATGGCCCTTGCGGTCCCTGCTCCGAAATTTTTTATGACCGAGGAGCCGAATATGGTACGCCAGATGAAACTGGCCCCAATACAGGCGGCGGTGACCGATATATTGAAATCTGGAATTTGGTGTTTACACAGTTTGACCGCCAGGATGGGGGCAAACTCGAGCCTCTCCCCCAACAAAATATTGATACAGGTCTAGGCTTTGAACGCCTCGTCGCTGTCATGTCTGGCGTTGAAGATGCTTACGCCTCTGGACTCTTTCAACCCACCATTCAAAAAGTCGCTGAGCTATCAAGCAAAAAATACGAAGGCGTAAAAAGCGTTTCCCACCGTGTGATTGCTGACCACACACGCGCCGTAACGTTCACGATTAGCGATGGCGTTCTTCCTGCGAATGATGGTGCTGGTTATATCGTCAAAATGTTGTTGCGCCGCGCTTCCCGTCATGCCTATCTCCTCGGGCTTCGTGAGCCGGTGCTTTACAAACTCGTTGACCAAGTGATTGAAGCGATGGGCGAGCAGTATCCAGAACTTTTAGATGGACGTGAACGAGTACAGGGAATTATTCGCAACGAAGAGGAATTATTTTTGCGGACGTTAGAAAGCGGCATTCAGCGCGTTGGCACTATTTTAGACAATCTTAAAAGCAAAGAACTCTCGGGTGATGTGGCTTTTGATTTGTGGCAAACACACGGCTTCCCGCTTGACCTTACGCAAGATATGGCAAGAGAGCGCGGTGTTGAAGTTGACCGCAAAGGTTATGAAGCTGCTCGAGAAAAAGCCAAGGAACTCTCGAGGGGTGAGAAAACAGGTGGTGCACTCTTTACCGCTACAAAAGACACGCTTGGCAAAGTTGTTCAGCAGCACGGCGAAACTATTTTCCTAGGCTACACTCGCACTGATGCTGATGCTGCTGTTGTCGCTGTTCTTCAAAATGATGACGAAGTAAAAGAAGCAGGCGAAGGCTCTAACGTTCAAGTCGTTCTCAATCAAACACCTTTCTATGCTGAAAGCGGTGGACAGATTGGGGACGCAGGGAAGCTCGAGTGGCAAGGTGGGTATGCTTCGGTTAGTACGACACAAAAAAGTAAACAGGGCTTGTTCTTGCACACTGCAAAAGTTATTCGAGGCACGCTGAAAGCTGGGCAGAATGTTCGTGCTGTTGTAGACCCGAGTCGAGTCGAGACGCAAAAACATCACAGTGCAACGCATCTGTTACATGCTGCACTCCGTAGTGTTCTTGGCACACATGTTGCTCAAGCAGGTTCGCTTGTTGCACCTGACAGGCTCCGTTTTGACTTTTCACATGGTGGAGCCGTCACGGCAGAAGAGATTGACAAAATCGAGACGATGGTGAATCACTGGATTCAGACGGACTTTGCAGTGAACTGGAAAAATGTGTCTATCGCCGAAGCTCGTAAAGCTGGCGCGATGATGCTCTTTGGTGAAAAGTATGGCGAGAACGTCCGTATAGTAACAATAGGTGACGACAGTAGTAATGTCTCCATCGAACTCTGCGGCGGCATCCATGTAAATCGCACAGGTGAAATTGGTAGCTTTGTCATTACCACAGAAGAATCTGTGTCGGCTGGTGTGCGCCGTATTGAAGCTCTTACGGGTATGGCTGCATTGCACTACACACAAACGCTGCGCCAAAACATCAACGCTCTCGCCAAGCAACTCACCAGTAAACCTGAAGAAGTGCCAGCACGTATTGATAAATTGCAAAATGACTTAAAAGCTGCCCAACGCGAAGCCTCGACGCTGCGTGACAAACTTGCTGCGGCACAGACATCGGGTGGGTCGTCAAGCGAAGTCAAGGAAGCAGGCGGCTTTAAGTACGTGGTGAGTAGCCTCGAGGGTCTAGACTCTAACGCGCTAAGAACAGCAGCAGACAACTTGCTACAAAAAACAAAGGCGGATGTTGTCGTGCTCTCGAGTGGCGTGATGCTTGTAACCAAAGTTAGTAAAGAGGCGCAAGGCAAAGGCGCACATGCCGGAAATATCATTAAAGAAGTTGCCACACGTGCAGGCGGCGGTGGTGGCGGCAAGCCTGATATGGCGCAGGCTGGTGTAAAAGACGCAAGTAAGTTACAGAGTGCGCTCGAGGCTGTAGCCGATATTATCGGAGCAGTCAGCAAGTAATGAATTTACGCCTTGGCCTGAATGGGCGTTTTTTCGCCAACAACTGGCGACCCGCATTCCAAGAAATAGCTTTTGCCAGTCAGCACGGTTTCACTGCACTACAATTTCAGGGCAAAGAAGAGGGCCTCCAACCCCAACACTTGGGGACCTCTTTGTTAGAGGTTGGTGCAAAACTAAAAGAGCATGATCTCACTGCTGTGATGGAAATACTTTTGAAAGTTGATGCAGGTAGGAAAACAGCATCAGGAAAGTCAGCGATTGAAGTCCTCGAGTCCAACCTTCCAGCTATCAAAAGCTTGGGATGTCTGTGTGTTCACTTTCATTTCGTACCCACACCACAGATGAACGAAACTGATTTGCAAAAGCTCGAGCAAGACCTTTTACCACATCTCGAACAAGCCGTTTCCATTGCAACTCGAGAAGGTTTCAAACTCGGCTTTGAAAACAATGAGAGCGACATTGGTCTGTTTGCAACACCTGATGCTTGTAGACAAACGCTCGAGACCATTTCAAGTCTAGGCTTTGTCTGGGATATTAATCACATAATTCCAGAACACGTCAATGGTTTTCAAAAACTCATCTCGAGAATGACGATGCTGCACGTTGCAGATACGCCTTTACCTGAAGTCAATCATCATTTACCTTTGGGTCAGGGCACTATTGATTTTAGAGCTTTGTGCAAATCGCTACATCAAGGTGGTTTTCAAGGGCCTGCGATTTTGGAAATAGGTGGCTTACCTAAGTCTGGCGGTTATGGCAAAGACACCGATAAAGCTTTGGTAGAATCCTTGGAGTTGCTCGAGGCTGCCCTGCTATGACAAAGTTCAAATCTAAAACGTTTCATCTCCAAAATAGCTCCGTTATCGTGCTACGTGAAGCACAACCAAGTGATGCAAGCGAGCTTATTACTTTTGTTAATACGGTAGGTGGTGAGTCTAGACCATCTTGCGCTTGGAGCTGGCGAGTTTACGTTGAGCGAAGAACAAGAAAAAGACTTTCTGCAAAGCTGTCAAGCCAGCAATAACAACATCTATATAGTGGCCACTCACAATGCAGCAATCCTTGGCACACTTCATTTTGGTGCAGGAAGTAGAATGCGGGTTCGCCATAGTGGTGAACTTGGTATGAGTGTTCTCAAAGAATATTGGGGACAAGGAGTCGGTGGTTTGCTGCTAGACGGTCTTATTGACTGGGCGAAGGAAACACACATCATTAAGAAAATCAATCTGCGTGTTAGACGTGATAATGACAGAGCCGTAAAGCTTTACAAACGCAAAGGCTTTGTCATTGAGGGAACCCTGAGCAATGAGTTCTTTATTCATGGACGCTACTACGATCTTCATGTTATGGGGTTAAACCTTTAGAGAATTTGTTAGACTGAAGACGTGACCAAACCTGCTGCCAAAAAAGAGTGGTTGCTCGAGACCCTGCTCGAAGAAGAAACCCTTCACTCTGCGCTCGCCAAAGTCCCGCGCGTCAAACTCATTGCGTTTGACCTTGACGGCACACTATTGACGAGTGACAAGAAAATTTCCGAACGGGCCGAGCACGTCATTAAGCAGCTTAGCAAAGCTGGTGTGGCGATGCTTCCTTGTACAGGTCGCCCCTCACGCTACACCAAAGACTACATCGCACAGCTTGGTTTATCGGTTGCTGTCGTGTTACATGGGGCAGGAATTTACAATGTCAAACAGGATGTCACGACGTACCGACACTCCTTTAGGGCTCCCGACGCACGCGCGCTTCTCGACCTCATGTACGAGCGTATTCCAGGCGTGATGGCAGGTATGGAAACAAGTCACGGTTGGTTTTGGGATAGTCAGTATGCAGCATGGCGCAAAACTCAACCTCAGTTATCACCACAATCTCCCGATGGTATCGGCGATTTACGTGAGTTTATTCAAGATGAAACGATTAAGATTTATTTTCGTAAACCGGGTTTAGATGCGCGGGAAATGTCGTTCGCGCTTACAGGACTAGAAACGTATTTCACCTGGAGTTCTGAGCATTTACTCGAGGTCTTGCCACCTAAAGTCAACAAGCGTGAAGCCCTCTCGCATATTGCCACGAGCCTCGGTGTGTCTTGGCAAGAAGTTATCGCGTTTGGGAACGAACACAATGACCAAGGCATGTTGCTTTGGTCCGGGCTCGGTATTGCTATGGCCAACGCCGCCAGTGAAGCTCTAGATGTTGCAGGCTTTACCACCCTCAGCAACGACAACGACGGCGTGGCGGTGGTGCTCGAGGCCATCCTTGCCAACTTAGGGAAGAAGTGACCGGCATAATGTGCGCTGGATACATTGCGATTCGTCATTGCGAGTCTCTGTTGAGGGTGTTGTCAACATCAACTCAGCTACTTGCTACTGTATCCACGAAGCAATCTCCCTACACCCACGTTGCAACAAAATCAGCGCAAAAAGATTGCTTCGTCGCTCGTCAACTTCAAAGAACATTGAGACTACATTTGTTTTCATCTTTTCCCTGGCACGCTCCTAGCAATGACGAAAGAAAACAAATTTTTTCCTTCGCATTATCACGATCACAAAGATTTAGGATCATCCTTGTTTTTCTCTTCTGTTTTCCCTTCCCTTCTTGGCAATTTCTGAGGCGTTATAAATGAAGCAAGTCATCCTCGCTCTCGACCTCGGCGACGCACGCATTGGCTTGGCGCGTGGTGAAGTGGGCTCGAGCTTTGCCTTTGGTCGCGGCTTTATCACACGTACGAATCTCTCTAAAGACATTGCAACACTGGAAACTATTCTCGAAGAGGAACAGGCAACGTCTGTTGTACTTGGTTTGCCAAAAAGTAAAGACGGCACCGACTCCATCCAAACCCAAAAAGTTCGCGCCTTTGCAAAAGCCCTAGAAAATGCTGGCATAAATGTAATGCTCGAAGATGAACGCTTTACCACGCGACTCGCTTCACGACAACTCCGCAATTTACCCAAACATAAACGTCAGGAAAAGGGTCGCCTCGATGAAGCTGCGGCCATTCTCATTTTAGAAAGTTATCTTGCAAAAGTTAAACGAATTGAGCTTGGAGAATTACGTGATGAACAATAAGCACAATGAAACAAATCACGACAATAGCCACGACCTCGAGACTTCAAAGGAAGTTCAACAAAGCTCTAACGATATTCAAACTACAAAAATAAACGCTGTAGACCACACTGCACCTGCTCCTACAAATGACATTAGGGCCAGTCGTTCACAGCCAGTAGGTAGTACAACAACCTTCACAAAAACGCAACCGTCTACCAATAAGAAAATTCCAGGCTGGCTAAGGTTTTTAGGCGTGCTTTTCTTGCTCATGCTCCTTGCAGGTGCCGCAGGCGTTTTTTATATTCGTCAACAACTCTCTCCAATGACAACAACGTCAACACCTACAGAGTTTGAAGTTCAAGCGGGTTGGGGTGCAAAACGTGTCGCCTCCGAACTCGAGTCGAGTGGGCTAATTCGCAATGCTCGAGTGTTTTCTGTTTATCTGTCCCGTCAGGGTTTAGATCGCAACATTGGTGAAGGACTCTATGACCTCGACCCCGCCATGCGTGTTGCCGAGATTGCGCGTGAACTCAATGAAGGCGGCAGACCTAGAATTGTGAACGTCGTCATTCCAGAAGGTTTTCGCATGAAAGATATTGCAGCAACGCTCGGTGAAGCTGGTTTTGATAGCGCAGCGTTGCTCGAGCTTTTTCAAAACCCAACCACAAAACCTGTGTATGTTGAGGGTTCGCTCGAGGGCTACCTCTTTCCTGCCAGCTATGACATTCCTATGAAAAGTACCCCTGAAGACATTGCTAAGCTCTTGCTCGAGCGTTTTGCAGAAGAAGTTACACCACCTATTGAAACTGCACTCCGAGAACGCAGTTGGACGATTTCAGATTGGGTCACGCTCGCCAGTGTCGTTCAAGCTGAAGCTGCGAACGCACAGGAAATGCCTATCATCGCAGGGGTTTTTCTAAATCGTTTGGACGAGGGAATGCCTTTACAATCAGACCCCACGGTTGCCTATGGTCTTGGCAAAGATTTACCCGAGCTTGACCGCAGCGCAGGCGATTTTGAAAGCGACCACCCCTGGAACAGTTACACACGCACAGGTTTACCCGAAACACCTATCAACAACCCAGGACGTGAGTCCCTAATGGCGGTGCTCGAGTCCCAACGCACGAACGATGCTGGCGAAGCCGTCTTTTTCTTCATGCACGGCGTAGACGCGGGTCAACCTGTGTTCAAGGTCAATACGAATTTTGATGACCATTTGCGCGATGTGAATTTGTACCTTCGGTAAGAGCCAAAAGTGCAAAACGTAAGACGCGAAAGGCGAAACGTCACGCCCCTCATATCTTACCTCTTATGTCTCACTTTGATTGAACTCCTTTGTTTTCATAAAGTTTCTGTAACTAACATATCCCCGTTCTCGAACGTCACGAGTGGAGAATAATTCCCCTGAGTTGTTATGTCAGAAACGGTGCGCCCACTTTGCCGCTTGGCACCAAGCTGCGCTGCTACTTTTAGGGCCACAAAACTATCCCGAAATAAAAGATACTGTTCCCCTTGGGATGTTGTTATAGGTGTACCGAGGTCTCGCAAATCTGTTTTAAGTGCGTCGCGTTGTCCCTCTGTCACTTTCACGAGCCATCTGTCCATTGTTCTGCCTCCACACACATCTCTCTAAATAATTAAGTTTTTCATTGATTTTTCGACCTGCTAAGGTATCTTTTCACACACCGAAATACCTGTCTACGTTCCTAAGTATTTAGTATAGATAGTAAAAGATGAGACCTTAACGCAATTATCACAATAAGAATGAGTTCGTGACTTCTCGTGGGATATTTGCCATAAAGAGATTGCAGCCTCGAGAACAATTGACATTCTAAAGTAACAAAGCTACACTTGGGGAATGCAAGAGGCATTACGTTCGCCATCTACCCCTTAGCGTAGAGCGGTTAAGTCCGTTATCTACGCATGTCAGACACTGCCGAAAGGTGGTGTTTTTTTGTTGGAAAGTCAGCTTGTAGCGAGTAGCTTGTAGGTTTTACCGACTTCCTATAAGCTACTCGCTCCTGAAAGGATTTTATGCAAGAAGCCATCACCGAAATCCAAGCCGCCAGTTCATTGCAAAGTTTGCAAGATTTGCGCGTAAAGTACCTTGGCAAAAAAGGTCTCGTCACCCAGCAACTTAAAGATTTGGGCGCGCTGTCACCCGAAGAGAAAAAACGAGTCGGGCAGGAAGTCAATGCGCTGAAGCAGAAGCTCGAGGCATCCCTAGACGCACGCAAAACAGAACTCGAGAACGAAGCCCTGCGCGAAAAACTCATTGAGGAACGTGTGGACGTAACCCTGCCAGGTTTGCAGTATAACGTTGGCGGGTTGCATATTCTGACGCAAGTTATCAACCGCCTGGTAGATGTATTCCGCTCGATGGGTTACGACGTTGCGACTGGCCCAGAACTCGAGACCGATTACTACAACTTCAAAGCATTAAACTTCCCTGATGACCACCCTGCAAGAGACACACAGGACACCTTCTGGACAACTGACGGGCGCGTTTTGCGAACCCATACCAGCCCTATGCAAGTGCATTACATGGAAACGCACAAGCCGCCCTTTAAGGTCATCGTGCCAGGGAAAACCTTTCGCAATGAAGCCGTTGATGCCACGCACGAAGCACAGTTCCATCAATTAGAAGCTCTCGTGGTCGGTGAGAACATCACGATGGCAGACTTAAAAGGTGCCATTACAACGATGGCCAAAACGCTGTTCGGGCCAAACACCAAAACGAAGCTGCAACCAACGTACTTCCCGTTCGTGGAGCCAGGTGCAGAATTTGCCATCTGGTGGAAGCACCCACGCACGGGCAAAGAGGAATGGCTCGAGCTGGGCGGTTGCGGCATGGTACACCCGAATGTCTTTAAGGCAGTTGGTTACGAAAACGTCACAGGCTTCGCGTTTGGATTCGGTATCGAGCGGTTGGCATTGATTCCTTACGGCATCCCCGATATTCGTTATTTCCACCAAGGCGACCTTCGGGTACTTGAACAATTTCGGGGTCTGTTATGAATCATTCACTTAACGTGCAGGGGTTAAAGGTGAAAGGTAAAAGGTTAAAGGTTTTACGGTTTAAGTACCCGAACACAATTAGCTTAGATTTATTTTCGTAGCTTTTGCCAAAAAGTCCTTTGTAGATTGACTTTATTCCAAGAACGAAAGTCTAACTTAATTGTGTACGAGAACTTATTTTTTTAACCTTTTACCTTCAACCTTCAACTTTTCACTTTACAAGAGGTTTGCAATGAACGTTCCTTATAGTTGGTTAAAAGAATTCCTCCCCGATTTACCCGAAGTCGAAAAAGTAACCGACCTTTTAGCTGGGCTAGGCTTGAGCGTTGAAAGCGTTCACGAAGCAAAAGCACCGCCTAAAGATGTCGTCGTTGTCGAAGTCATCAGCAACGAAAGCATTGCTTCTTCAGACCATTTACAAAAAACTGTAGTAAATGCTGGAAAAACAACCTATCAAGTTGTTTGCGGCGCACCGAATGTAAAAGTTGGAATGCGAACTGCACTCGCCAAAGTCGGTGTGTTTTTACCAGGTGCAGGCTTTCAAGTTGCCAAGCGCGAGATGCAAGGCATTGAGAGTAACGGCGTGTTATGCAGTCCGAAAGAATTGGATTTATATGACTACGGTGGTGGACTGATTGAATTTGGTGATGACGTGGCACTTGGTACAGAGCTTGCTAGTGTCTGGGCTGGCGATTCTATTATTGAATTAGAAATTACACCAAACCGCGCAGATGCGTTTTCGATGTTGGGTGTTGCCAGAGACCTAGCCGCAAAACTTGGCACGACGTACAAACTCCCAGACATCCAACGTGGTGATGCTAGCGTGGACGATGGACTGACTGTAAAAGTTGAAGACAGCAAAGGCTGCCCACGTTTCACCTTACAACGCATTGACGGCATTACAGTAAAACCTAGTCCTGTCTGGTTGCAGCGTCGTTTGGCAAGTGTCGGTCTGCGTCCGAGAAATAACATCGTTGACGTAACCAATTATGTAACCTTTGAACTCGGTCATCCCTCACACGCTTTTGATTTGGATAAACTTCCTGATAACACGATTGTCGTTCGTCATGCAAAAGCTGGTGAAAAACTTACGACACTAACCGAGCAAGAAGTGACGCTCGACGAGCAGGATTTAGTCATTTCGACACTTGTTACGAACGGAAGCACGGAAACTAAAGCCAGTGGCGTTGCCGGTGTGATGGGTGGGCTCGAGGACAGCATTAGTAGCACAACGAAAAATGTCGCACTCGAGGCTGCTCACTGGAACCCTACAACGATTCGCAAAACTGCCAAACGTCATGGACTTTCAACCGATGCCCACTACCGCTTTGAGCGCGGCGTTGACCCAAATCTTTCACCCCTCGCGGTAGCACGGGGCGCACAGCTTATTGCGGAACTCGGTGGCGGAAAATTTCATGCAGGCTTTACAGATATTGGTGGCGACCAACCGCTTAAAGATGTCGTGTTTCGCCCATCTCGAGTTTCTGCTTTAATGGGCTTTGAGGTTGATAAAAAAACACAGCAGCAGTATCTCGAGCGACTAGGTTGCAACGTCAACATCCTGGCTGATGATAAATGGAGCGTCACTGTTCCAAGCTGGCGATTTGATTTGGCGATTGAAGAAGATTTGGTCGAGGAAGTCGGGCGTTTGCACGGCTACGAACACATCG
>JBOFGY010000004.1:0-3971 GCA_051649365.1 Trueperaceae bacterium | reverse complement strand
GCACCCTGCTCTTAAAAGTTCCGAGCATTCCTCTCCCCTTTGAACACAACTACCTGATCAATTCGCTGCATCCTGAGATGAAACACGTTCGCTTAGTCTCGAGTGAAAAGATTTATCTTGACAAGCGTGTCATCCACATCAACAACCCAGAGGAAAAGCCATGAACCTCGAGCGATACACCGGTCAAGCACCCGCTCAGGCACGAACGTGGGCGAATCTCAGTGAGGAAGATTTAAGGCGACGAGCCATGGTTGCGGCAAACACCAGGGATCACGACGAGCTGTGGGAACTCACCAGGGCTTATCTGTTTCTACATGGTGCCAAAGGCGGCAAGGGCAGTGAGGACAGTCTTAAAAAATATCAGCACGGGATTTCTGCATTGCTTGATGCCTGGGGCAGTGAAAATTTACTGCGGCCTAGTCGTGATGCAGGTGCCATGTACGTCCGTGACCTCGAGTCCTTACCTAACAACGTGACAGGGAAACCGTTAAGCACCTCAACCATCAACGTCAGGCTGGCAGCAGCTCGCACACTTTATAAAGCCTTGCGTTGGTCGCTGGCTACCGAAGCTAATCCCTTTGAGAACGTCTCACCTGCACCTGACTTAACCCCAGCCTGGGAAAAACGTAAACCTTACACTACGGAGGATATAGATAAGTTGCTCGAGCACGCGGATCCTAAGCTAAGTGTCATGGTGTTGTTGGGAGGTCATGCAGGGTTACGCATCAGTGAGATGTGTAATCTCAAATGGTCAGATATCAATTGGAATAGGGCATCCATCAAGGTAGTTGGGAAAGGCAATAAAAAAGCCAGTGTCATTATGTCGGAAAGGCTCGAGTCTGCTCTGCTCGAGCTGCGCAAACACTCCGATATGCGTAAACGTGCCAAGCGCACGTCCCAGCACGTGTTGCCCTGGAACACAGTTCACGCGCGCAGGCAGTTTCGCAAACTTTGTGACAAAGCGGGGGTTGTTTACGAGGAGAAGGCTGTTCATGGTTTACGGCATGGGGCGGGGACACGTTACTACGCGCAAACGAAAGACTTAGGCAGGGTGGCCGCGCATCTTCGCCATGAAAATATTCAGACCACTCGCGTCTACGCCAAGCTCTCGGATGTGGCCGCTAAGGAGGACCTCAGGGGCTGGTAAGAAAACGCTATGTATTTCACACATCCGTACATGGTGTCAGATGTGATACCATATAAGGAGTGAGATGAGCGAGCATACTGAAGCCATACCCCGACTTGTTGTGGACACGAATGTCTTAGTCAGTGCTTTGCTCAGTCCATCAACATCAACAAGCGCAAGTCGTGAAGTCTTACGGCGATGTGCCACAGGCATGTATCAACCCCTGATAGGGATTGCACTCTTTAGTGAATACGAAGATGTGCTGTATCGTCCGCATTTCGTAGATGCAAAACGCAGAAAGTTGATTGAACAGGCTCTTGATGGTTTTGTATCTCTTTGCGAAGAGGTTCGTATCTTTTTTCGTTTTCGCCCTAACTTGCGTGATGAAAAGGACAATCATGTAGTGGAGCTTGCGCTAGCAGGCAAGGCCAGTGTCATTGTGACGTTTAACAAAAAAGATTTTCAGGGCGAGTTGCTCTTCCCCCAACTTGCCATTTTGACCCCAGGGGAACTGCTCAAGCAGTAGGAGGCTACTATGGCAAATTTTACCCTTCGTTTACCCGATGACCGTTATCAACGCCTTAAACATGTAGCAGAAGCCCGAGACATAAGTCTTAATAAATTGTTTGAAGAAATGGCCACCCTGATTTTAGCCGAGCAGGATGTTAAAACACGGCTCGAGCTGCGCCGACAGCGGGGGAGTCGAGAGGGCTTGCTGGGTGCGTTGGATGCCTTGGATAAACTTGACAAAAAACAGGTTAAGGTTTAAACAGTGAAGGCTCGCGTCCAGGTCATCTTTGCCTCTCCCCTGTTTCTCTACTTGTAAAAACTACTCCTGCTTTGTCCCAAACGTGGTTGGGTCAGTGTAACGTACAGGACATCGGATGGTGTTAGGCTCGAGTCGGGTTTTTTGAGACGCTCGAGCCCCCAAAAAGCTAGGCAGAGCTGGGGGTTGTTGAATGGGGTGTGAGACTGTTCAGTGCTAGTTTTCCAAGTTGACGAACCTACCAACGAAGTCTCTAAGTGTCATCACCTTAATACCCTTGACCGTTTCCAAATGAAGTATGTGACCTTTATCCCCTGAAACAACGTACTGTACCTGTCCTGTGATGGCGGCTGACAAAATAGGATTATCATTTGGGTCAGGAGAATACGCAACCTCGGGTACATCATCCCAGACCAGTGCTTTCTTGCGAAGGGCATTAACCAGAGTGCCTACTTCGGAAGCCGTCACGTACAGCTTTACCTTATCGTACTGGCTAACACGGCGCAATTCTTCAATCTGCCAATTTGAGGTAACCAAGTCATAGCGTTTTTCGGTCCACAGTTTGAGACTTTGAAAGGCCAAACCCTCGTGAGACATGAGTGCTGCGATAAAAATATTCGTATCGAGAACAACCCGCATTACTGGTGTCGGTTTTGGCGATCAGCATGAACTGCTTCTGTCGCAATCTTTAAGGCTTCCTCGCTCGTTAAACGCTTGTTGTTAGGTGTATGCATCATGCTTAAAAAATCCTCTGGGAAATCACGGTTACGACGTTGCTCGAGGAAGTCTAGTTCTCGTAACACCTCAGGTAGAACGGCATCATCCATATTAGCAATACGTTGTTGTATTTCTTCACGAAGCGTCATTGCTTTAAGATACGCGTAACGGGGTCATGTTTCAAGTCAATAGGCACCAAACCTGAAACTGCTGAGGTGGAAAAGGCTCGAGCACGTGAGTTCTCTCCCCTGTCCGCTTAGTGAGTCACAGTAGGTAGGAAAACACTACTTCCCTTTTCGACGTTTCAAAAAGCGTCGGTCAATCGTCACGTGTCCTAACTCTTTGTAACTAACTTTTTTCATCTCTGGATGCAAAGGATTAAAAATAAGATTCAGTTCAAATGGCATAAGAACACTTGGCACACACAGTACCAGGCTGCGCCGCTCTTTCAACCACTCGCTGCCATACTCTTGGGTTTTCTCCTCTTCATGTTTTCCGCCTCGAGACAGAGAGACTAAGGTTGTACTCGTGAGGGTTTCGAGGCTCGAGTCTTCATAACTGACCTCAATGAGTTTGCGTCGCCCAAAGCCGTTAAGACCGGTGTGGACTGTTACTTCCCACATGGCTAAAGAGGCATTTTGTGAGGTGTAAAGCATGGGATGACCTGCGTGGTTCCAACGATTTTCTGAATAGATTGCGCCGACCCCGCCAAGTGGATTAAAATCTTTTTGTTTTGCCCAAGGCAGCCTATCGTCATACAGAAAATAGCTCTGCACTAATAGCCACCATAGTAAATACGTTGCAACACGTTATGAACACGGTCAAGTCCCCCAGGCTCGCTCATGACGTGCAGGGGTGTCTCAGCTTGAAGGCTGGGGATGTCGTTATGAAACCAGTCTCTCGCCGCGTCAGCATCATGGAAGACCTGCTGTGCAAGGGTCAGCGTTTTTTCTAGCTGGGTTACCCGGTGGACTTCAACGAGATCGAGATCTGCACCCGCTTCGCGTCGTCCATACGTCGTTTTAGTTAAACCAAGTACGTCTGCCATTTCTTCTTTCGTCATGCCGAAGCCTTCGCGCAGTTTCACAAGCATCTCTTCGGATGATGGTGTTGATTTAAGGTTCACTCTGAGCGTCTTATCTACAAGAGGTTGAATCCTGGGTGCACACGGACGTAAGACTATGGTTTTTGCTTCAGCCTTTGTAACTGCTTTGCGATATAGCGGACGCTTCATTGCGGTTGCTGGCTTTGCGTTAGACTTGCGGCTACGTGTTTTTTGAACAATAGACTTACTCACAAAAACCTCCAATTTGAAACTAGTATAGTCCATTTTGGATGCTTGAGTCGTGGTTGAAACTACAC
>JBOFGY010000003.1:0-9589 GCA_051649365.1 Trueperaceae bacterium | reverse complement strand
GAACGTTTACACAGCTCGCTGCTTTACAAAACCCCACACGGCTTTGAAATGAATCAAACTATTCAAGCAAAGGAGGTCTTGCTTCACGCCGCAGCTTGAACTAAACTACTTTTGTCTAGGATTCCAGACTAACTCCACGCAACTCATGACGACATTCTTAGACCTCGTACCTTTAGAGCACATTGACATGCTGGTTGCCGATAGAGAGTTTGTTGGCAAAGACTGGTTTGCTTATCTCACCACAATGAATATCCCCTTTGTCATTCGTATTCGCCAAGATGCGCTGGCCGATGGTTGGTTCAGCGTTGTCTGTTTCTTTCAATCCTTGCCTTTAGGAGAGAGTAAGCTCTTAGCGCATCGTTACCGTATCTTTGGTAACCAGCTTGCCATCTGTGGGGTGCGTCTTCAAGGGGACTATCTCATTCTCGTTACCAATCGTTGCCCCAAGCAGGCTCTGGCTTTTTACAAACGTCGTTGGCAAATCGAGATGCTCTTCGCTGCCCTGAAGACAACAGGATTTGACCTTGAATCTAGCCATCTGGCTTCTCCTGCACGGATGGACAAACTACTTGCGTTTGTTTGTCTCGCTGTCACCTGGGCGCATGCTGTAGGCGAATGGCTTCACCGTAGTAGCCTCATACCGCTACGCTTGAAAGCGCATGGTAGGCGTGAAAAGACTTTCTTTCGTCACGGGCTTGATTATCTGCGTTCCTTGCTTTGCAATCCTTTAGCCAGCTCCTCCAGCTTGCTCCCCTGTGTTCAGCTTTTGTCGTGTACTTAGGGCACGAACTATAAAAAAAGCGAACCTTTAAAGGTTCGCTTTTTCTTAGTTCGACGCACCGTTATTTCTTTTTAGCAACTCGTTTAGCGGCTGGTTTTTTAGCTACTGCTCTTTTTGGAGCTGCCTTCTTGGTTGCAGCTTTTGCTGTTTTTCTAACTGCTGGTTTTTTAGCTGCTGGTTTTTTAGCTGCTGGTTTTTTAGCTGCTGGTTTTTTAGCTGCTGGTTTTTTAGCTGCTGGCTTCTTTTTAGCGACTACTTTTTTAGGAGCAGCTTTTTTGGTAGCAGCCTTGGCGGTCTTTTTTACTGCTTTCTTCTTAGTTGCGGCCATGTCTGTTTCCTTTCTATGGCTAACGCAGTGTTTATCACCGCGTCTTCGTGTTTGTTTGGTGCTCTTGGTAAACACCAATGCTTAAACACACATCCATAATACAACGCTTTGTGCATATTGCAAGAGGGTATGCACCGAAACCTACCAAAACAACGTGGTGATGCGAAAGGATTTTTAGGCGGGGATACACTACACAACAATAAATATCTTGCAAAATTTTTCGTCATCAAGAATTTTTTGTTTGCTATTTTTTCTTACTCTGTCTATAAAAATGAATATCATATTTTTTGAAGAAAAATTTTTGCACCTTGTGCACACCATGGTCTTGAGTGTCGTAAAGGCGAAAAAACTCACTTTTTCGCTGACCATCTTCTCGCGCTCGAAAACGCCCATTCTGACCACATTGAGAGCTTTGCTACGCTTCCGAAGACCTTTCGAGACATTCTTTTAGAAATCTTTTACTTTAGGAAGGAGTTGCTCG
Organism: Trueperaceae bacterium; assembly: GCA_051649365.1. GTDB lineage: Bacteria > Deinococcota > Deinococci > Deinococcales > Trueperaceae > CAVTAE01. The sequence goes on along the minus strand of JBOFGY010000003.1, from coordinate 7,999 downwards.
AGGCCCATAGTCATTGTACGAGAAAGCATTTTTTTACGAATTCATAACAAGAGATTACGCAATGCAATACCTTAACCACATCACTACTGCTGACATTTTGAACCCCTAAGACATTTGCCTTGCGCGAGCACATATTGCCTGCAGACTCGCAGATTTAGTTCACGCTCACTCATCCTAAAATCCACCCACTTCGTTTTGTTTCAATGCTCCAACTCGAGCTTAAGAAGGTGTGTAGTCGGTTTTAAAATAGAGTCTTGGTTTCTCGTCGCAACGAAGCATGAGCTATGCTGGGCGTTTCGGATAAAACGCTACTCACTTTTTCCACACGGTTAGGGCAGCGTAACAAAACCAGCCTTCTTGATAACACGTTTCCTCTTGACGACATAAAACCACCATCTTGCAATCTAAGTCGAGTTCCAAGAAAGGCTTTTCTATAATGTGAAGGTTGAACAAAATCTGATTGAGCAAAACGTAGTTGAGCACGGCGAATAATTTGTAATCACCCTGTGAGTTCAGGCGAAATCAACATAACATCACGCTGAGCTTGTTATACTGCACCAGCAGTGTTAGCGATGATATCAAAACATGATAAGCGTCCCCTCTGACGCTTGGTGGAGAGAGGGTTATGTTCAGATTGTGGCAAGAAATTGGTGTGGATTTAGGTACGGCAACCGTACTCATTTATGTTAAAGGTAAGGGCATTGAGTTACGTGAACCCTCTGTGATTGCAATGGTGCGGGATACAGCGGATGTAAAAGCCGTCGGGGATGAGGCCTATCGAATGCTAGGACGTACACCAGGCAATATTGTTGCTGTACGGCCCATGCGCGACGGGGTCATTGCTGATTATGACCTTACCGAAAAGATGCTGAAGGCTTTTATTCGTAAAGTCAGACGCGGCCCACAAGGTTTCTTCAAACCCTCAATAATGGTGTGTGTGCCGAGCGGTGTCACTGAAGTTGAAAAGCGTGCCGTGTTGCAAGCCACGAGAGAAGTCGGGGCTCGCAAGGCTTTCCTTATCGAAGAACCCCTTGCAGCAGCCATTGGAGCAGGCATAAATATTGCCGAACCCACCGGAACAATGGTGGTAGATGTTGGTGGGGGTACGACCGATGTTGCTGTCATTAGCTTGGGCGGCATCGTGGTTAGTGAATCCCTACGCATTGCCGGCAACGAGTTTGACGAATCTATTATTCGCTACGTGCGCCACAAAGAAAACTTACTGATTGGTGACAGAACCGCTGAAGAAATCAAAATTAGAATTGGGGCGGCACTTATTGCAGGACCTGATGATATTCGTACCATGGATGTACGCGGACGCGACCTTATTAATGGGTTGCCTAAAACCGTTTCCGTCAGCAGTGAAGATGTCGTCGAGGCTCTTAAAGAACCTTTACAAAAAATTTCGGATGGTGTGCGCCGCGTGCTCGAGGCTTCCCCACCCGAACTCGTCTCTGATGTTATTGACCGGGGCATCATCATGACAGGTGGTGGCGCACTGCTCAGAAACTTCGATGCACTCCTCCGTGATGCAACAGGCATTCCCGTTGTGGTTGCAGAAAATGCCACTGAGTGTGTTGCCTTAGGTACAGGCAAAGCCCTCGACATGATTCATGTTTTGCGCGACGCGCTCATTTCAGATAAGTTCTTGAGAAGATAGGAGAAAGGAGGAAGGAAACAGAAGTAAAACATTTGCTGTCTCCTTATCTTCTGAATGTTATGTACACCCCTAAACACTTTGAAATTACAGACTGCACGCTACTGTTTGACCTCATGCAAACCTTTAGTTTTGCAACGCTCGTGAGCGTTCACGAAGGTGTACCATTCGCAACGCATATGCCGTTCACTGTTCGAGAGGAGGAGAATCAACTCACGAGTCATATCGCACGCGCCAATCCACAGTGGACGAGCTTTCCCGAAAACAAGGAAGTCCTCGTCATATTTCAAGGCGACCACAGTTTTATTTCACCAACCTGGTACGACAAACACCCAAGCGTACCAACTTGGAACTATATGACCGTTCATGCTTACGGCAAAGTCAAAATTATCGAAGACACCGCAGCTGTAAAAGATTTGCTGCACGAACTTGTCTTGCAATACGAAAAAGACTGGGATATGTTGCAACTCCCTGAATCGTATATGCAAGGCATGATAAAGGGAATTGTTGCTTTTGAAATTAATATTACTCGCCTCGAGGGCAAATTCAAGCTTTCACAAAACCGCTCTGAAACGGATCAACACAATGTAGTAAAAGCCTTGGGGCAAAGCTCGAGCTCTGTAGATAACGCCGTCGCTAAAGCCATGCGTGAGCATGTTTTGAAAGAGCAATAAGCTAGCCATCCCTCTAAAAAGGAGACCTAACATGCTCGAGCCTACCATCTTTATCACTTATATCAGTGCTGCGCTTCTAGTTGCAGTTGTACCTGGCCCTGGCATGCTGTATGTACTTACCCATAGGAGGCAATGTCACACTGCAATTTATTTTGCTTGGGAGTCTCAGTGTGTTTCTAAATACGAGCGCAGACCTTATCGTCACGTTTTTTGCTAGCCCTATAGGTGAACGCTTGCGTTCGTCTACAACGTGGCAACGTCGGCAGCGTGTTGCTTGCTACTCGAGGTGCCATAATTGGTTTAGGAGTATATGTAGCACTAAAACGCTAAATGCGTTTTTTACCTTGGCAACTTGGGCAAATACCGAGTAAATCTAAGTTAGGTTCCTCTACTTGCCAACCCGATACTTTCTCGGCATGTTGCTTTAAGAACTGCTTAGGCGTTTCGCCTGCTATCGTCACGACAGGTAAATCCATAACATTGCCACAGTTTTTGCAAATAAGGTGCTGGTGCGGTGAAATATTGCTGTCATAAACTGCTCCACCTGTTCCTTGAAACTCACGAATAAGACCTGCTTCACGCAGTGTATTTAAGTTGAGGTAGACCGTTGAGAGGCTAAGGTTATGACCGCGGTCTTTTAGGGCCAAGTAAAGACTTTCGGCACTTTCGTGCTTATCCCGCTCTTTGAAGTAACCCAAGATAACTTCGCGCGGCTGGCTATAGCGAAGCCCGTGACGTTGTAAGAGGTCGCGGAGGGAATCTTCCATACCCCAAGTTTAGCACGAGGAAAATAGGACAAATGCCTAAAATACTACGGACTAGTACCAAATTAAACGGACTAATACCAAATTAAGTAGTACACTTATGTATAGCACGCCAACGAATAGAGCTAGTCAAGCATCTGAGCATGAAGGAATTAGAAGCAGGGTATCGAAGAAGCAGGGTATCGAAGCAGCAGCGATGCGATAGCACGAAGCCACTGGCAGATAGTGTGGCAATACGGAAGGTACAAGAATGCCGACAAAGTAGCCCAAGTGGTGGGGTATAGCGCGCGATCTGGGTACGAGAAATAGTGAAACGTTATAACCGCTTAGGGATAGCAGGATTGAAAGACCTGCGGCATGATAATCCAGGGCAAGAACGGGTGTTAAAATGAAACGCAAGAGCAAGCCCTCATCAAAGCCTTGGATAAAGAGGCAGCAGGCGTAGGGCTTATGGACAGGACCGAAAGTTGCAGGATGGATAGCCCAGACAACGAAGCAGAAGGTCTCAGATGTGACAGGCTGGCAGTATCTGCGTCGTCTATAGGCTATAGCTTGCAAGTGCCCCGCCCCCAACAGCGTAAGGCTGCTAGCCTAGGGGAACAAACAGCCTTCAAAAAAAACGTCAAGAGGAGCTGAGCAAGTTACAAAAACAGCATCCCACCAAGCGCCTTGAACTCTGGGCTGAAGATGAAGCACGCATGGGTCTTAAACCGATCCTTGGCCGTGTTTGGGCACGCAAGCAAGGGGCAGCGTCCGATTGCCGGGCAACATCGGGGCTATCCATGGCTCCATGCCTACGCTTTTCTACAACCTGAGTCTGGACGAAGTGAGTTTTGGATGATGTCACATGTAGACACGGTGACCATGAACCTTGTCCTACAACCGTTCGTAGACACTGTGAATCCACGCCAAGAAAAAATGATCGTCATTACTTTGGGATAATGCAGGGTGGCACAAAGCCAAAGCGTTAGGGCTACCTCCTGGTCTCGTTCTTTTTCCCATTCCTGCTTACACACCTGAGCTGTCCACCTGCTGAACCCATCGTTCCTTTGCTAAACGAAGCTATTGCCAATCAGCTTTTGACCACGCTCGAGCAACTCCAACACCGTCTTGTGCAACGCTGGCTTTTCCTGCAACAGCACTCGACTGTTGTCAAAGCAGCTTGCGGGTTTAGCTGGACATTCTTACATAAGCCTTCAGGTTAATTTGGTATTAGATACTACGGACACCCAACACAGACGCTCTACGCTCTAGACTTCTATAGTAGAACCACATGGCCAAAAAGAAATACCAGCTCGTGTTTCAGTTTCCTGAGGACTTCTTTGTATCACTGAGTGCCTTCAACACCTTTGGTAAAAAACTACGCATTGCCCTACCCAAACATCACGAGCTTAATGGGTATGACATGACATCTGGCACGATTAACTTTTTTGTCTATACCGATTCACCAAGTGCCGCCTTCAAAAATTTCAGAAAGCATTTGGGCGGTCCTAAGATTCAAAAACATCTGCGGGCTGCCTACCGTGAGGTAAATGGTCAAACATTTACCAATCTTTGGCCTGAAAACGATGTTAGGGATTTTCATTATTTCTATCCTCCTCGTAAAACAATAGAGTAAGCAGTTAAGAGAAAACAGCCGCTTGTCTCAGAGCGGCTGTTTTTGTGACCCCTACAAACATTAGAGCCTGAACCCTAACATCTGCCAAAAAGGGAAAAATGGGCGAAATGCCTCTGAAATTGGTCAAAATACTACAAAAAGCAGAGAATACCTAGCAGTTGAGCTTACCGTTAAGCTTTTTTGTTACATTTTGCCAATTTCATATACACAAATTATCATAAAATTTTCGTTTATATGATTGAAAACAGACATGAAGTTTTCCACATTGCAATATTTTATGCAGTTTGTCCTATATAATAGTGACACTTGTAATAAATTATTGACACATTTTGTAAATGTGTGATAGGGTCAGATGGTCTCGTGGTGTGTACCAAACACACGCGCAGGAGGTGACAATGAAGAAATACCTTTCCACCATCCGTCTCTTTATTCTCGCTTTGGTCTCGAGTGGTCTAGCCTTTGCTCAAGATGCTACCGAAGTACCCGCTTTAGATGCGGGTAACACGGCTTGGATGCTTATTTGCACGGGTTTAGTCTTGCTTATGACCCCAGCCTTAGCCTTCTTTTATGGTGGGTTAGTACGTTCTAAAAACGCCCTGAACACCATGATGATGAGCTTTATTGCCCTAGGTTTTGTCGGCATCACCTGGGCGTTGATTGGTTACACACTAAGTTTCACACCAGGCAACCCAATCCTTGGCAGTCTAAAGCACGCCTTCCTTAATGGCGTTGGTCTTACACCTGAAGGTGTAATTTGGGAAGTCACCATTCCCCACGTGGTTTGGGTTGCTTACCAAGGCACGTTCTGCATCATCACGGCGGCTCTTATTTCGGGTGCCATTGTCGAGCGGATGCGTTTTGCACCCTACATTGCCTTTATTACACTGTGGTCTATCTTTGTTTATGCACCCCTTGCTCACATGGTTTGGGGTGGTGGCTTACTAGCAGGTGGCGGTCTCTTTGGTGACGCTTTTGCTCTCGACTTTGCGGGTGGCACCGTTGTTCACATCAATGCTGCTGTTGCCGCACTTGTTGCGGTGCTCGTACTTGGCAAACGTAAAGATTATGGCAAACAAGCTATTCTGCCTCATAACGTACCGTTCGTGTTGCTCGGTGCTGGTCTACTCTGGCTCGGTTGGTTTGGCTTTAATGCGGGTAGCGCATGGGCAGCAGACGGCATCGCTGGCCTAGCTCTTATCAATACTTTCTTTGCACCCATGGCCACACTTGTTATCTGGACACTGCTCGACTTTGGGCGTACCAAAAAGGCTACTGCTGTTGGCGCAGCTACTGCCATTGTGGTTGGTCTGGTCGCTATTACACCTGCCGCAGGCTTCGTCTCACCTATGTCTGGCATTCTTATCGGTGCAATTGCTGCTTTCCCAAGCTACTTCGGTATTCTGTGGCGTTCACGCAGTGGTTTAGACGATTCACTTGATGTTTTTGCTGCTCACGGTTTGGGTGGTATTACAGGCGCGCTGCTCACCGGTGTATTTGCTTCAACCGAGTGGAACGCTTTGGGGTTAGACGGCTTACTTGCAGGCAACCCTGGTCAGCTTGGTGTACAAGCGGGTGCGATTGCCGTTGCTATGGTTTACAGTGGCATTTTGAGCTTTGTCCTACTTAAAATTATTGGTGCCATTACACCTCTACGTGCTAGCGATAAAGAGGAAGGCATGGGTCTCGATGTCAGCGAACACGGCGAAGAAGCCTATACCGACGGTGAAGGTGCGGTGCTTATTCCTGTAACGTCAGCAACTGCTAAAACCATGACGGCAAAACCTGTCGGGAGTAAAGCATGAAACTTGTTACAGCAGTCATTCGTAAAGAAAAACTGAATGACGTTATTACGGCTTTGTTTGCTAAAGAAGTCTATGGCATCACCGTGACCAAAGTTCAAGGGCATGGGGGTGAAACCGAAGAAGTTCAGAACTACCGTGGCACTACAGTGAAAATGGAACTCGCTGAAAAAGTCAAGCTCGAGATTGGCGTGACTGAACCCTTCGTACAGAAAGCTGTCGAAGCCATTCTCAAAGCTGCACGAACCGGCGAAGTCGGCGACGGAAAAATCTTCATCATTCCTGTCGAGAAGGTGTACCGCATTCGTACCGGCGAAGAAGATGCAGCAGCTGTTACCCCGGTTTTGGTTGGCAGATAACACTTTCCTTTCGTCTTTTACCTCTCTAACTCCCCTGTCTTACTAACTCCCTGTCCTAACGCAGGGAGTTTTTTCTTCGTCTTGCCACAGCAAAATCCTATCGGACAAAACCGTGTGACACAAAACAAAAAAAGCCTAACAAAGCATGAAATGATAAGCAGGCTATGAACATTGGTGTCCTCGCCTTACAAGGTGCCTTTCGTGAACATAAAGGAATGTTTGAACACTTAGTAGGTGCAACGGTAACAGAAGTACGTTTTCCCGAACATTTAGCAGGCTTACAAGGTTTGGTGATTCCAGGCGGCGAATCTACGACAATGGCCAAGCTCATGCAAAGCTACAGCTTTGATAAAGCCATACCCGACTTTTACAAACAGGGTGGCGCACTCTGGGGAACCTGCGCGGGTGCGATTGCAATCTCAAAAGAAATTGTAGGTTATCCCGAACAGCCACGCTTACATCTTATGGATATTGCCGTAGAACGAAACGCTTACGGACGACAAGTGGCCTCATTTGAAACAGATGTAACTGTGGCTGGCCTCGAGCAACCCTTTCACGTCGTATTTATTCGCGCACCGCGTATTGCGTCCGTGGGAAAGAACGTCAAGGTGTTAGCATCGTTTAAGGATAATGCTATCATGGTGCAAGAGGGTAAACTCATGGCTACCGTCTTTCACCCTGAATTAACAAACGACTCGAGGATTCACCGCTACTTTTTAGAGAACGTTGTTGCCGCAGTCTAATTATTACATCAACGTGATGCGAGAAGCGCAACATAACGCCCGAGTAAAATAGCCATAAAACCAAACGTGAGGCTCGATCCAAGATACAGCACCGCCAACCACATCTCCCCTTTTTGAAAGGGTTGTAAGGTCTCGAGTTGAAACGTCAAGAAGGTCGTGAAAAACCAGCGCCTAAGGCTAACCACCAAGATTCACTTGAGTTTAGAGTTGCTAAGCCATAAAAGCACCACCCACGAGGGAACAGTATAGCCCTTTCACGTTTCATTGAGACAAGGAAGCGCAAGGAGGGAAAGCGTTGATAGCATCGTCCTTGGTGACAGTAAGAACGGCATCCTCGAAGGTTTTGCTTAAGGGTGGCAAGCTGTCAGGAAGCAAGGTGCGAATG
>JBOFGY010000002.1:0-25664 GCA_051649365.1 Trueperaceae bacterium | reverse complement strand
ATGTAACCCAGAGGGGCTACATGCATTTTTTGAATCTACTGTAGGGCGTTAGCTTAACGGAGAAATTTCATTACCTCTTTATTAATTTCCCTCTGGACGATTTCCAGTTCTTGTTCCTGGAATGCAATATATCTTTTTATACCTTTTGTAGAGGTATAACATTTGAGATTTTGGTACTGCCACTCAGAAAGGTAGTACTTTGGGTTATATTTTCCCGCACTGTATGGTCCCTTTTTTATAAAAAATTCTCTTATGTGCGCCATTATGAGAGGCTTTTGGAAGTCATTTGAATTAAGCGTTTTGATTAGGTTTTGTTGGGGTTTTTGTTAAAATACTGGTTGCAGAAAAGCTCTCTGGATTAGGTTTTTATTCCTCGAAATACAGTGTTAGGGATCAAATAATCTCCCGAAACCCAACCGCCTCACTCCGCCGTTTGAGTTCTGCCTTGAGCCGACTCGCCCAGGAGGCCTCGAGCCTAGGGTCAGCCTCGAGCATTTTCTTCGCAAGCTCTCTCGCTTTTTCAATAATGTCCCCGTCTTGGGCTAAATCACCAAGGACCAAGTCTGGCAGCCCAGATTGCCGTGTGCCCCGAATTTCACCAGGGCCTCTCAGTTCTAAATCTTTTTCGGCAATCACAAAACCGTCCGTGTATTTTTCGATGACCTCGAGTCTGTGCTGGGTTTTTTTGCTGCGGTCACCTGCAACGAGGATGCAATAACTCTCATGCTCACCCCGTCCTACACGCCCTCGCAATTGGTGAAGTTGCGACAAGCCAAATCGCTCGGCGTTTTCGATAATCATTACGCTAGCATTAGGGATATCCACGCCAACTTCAATTACCGTTGTACTCACGAGTAGGTCAAACTCGTGTCTGCGGAAACGCTCCATAATTTCATCTTTTTCCACACCGAGCATTTTGCCATGCAACATTTCGATGCGGCAAGCGGTGGGCATGATGGCGCGTAGGTCGTCGTACATTTGCGTGGTCGAGACGATGTTTTCTAAGGCTTCACTTTCTTCAATCAGTGGCGTGACGAGGTAAACCTGCCGTCCTTTTTGAATTTCACCCCAAGCAAACTTGTACACGTCGCGGCGTTTGGAGTCATTGACGAGTCTTGTTTTGATGGGTTTACGCCCTGGCGGCAGTTCGTCAATAATAGAAAGTTCTAAGTCACCGTAATAGGTCAGGGCGAGTGAGCGCGGAATAGGTGTCGCGCTCATTACCAAAACATCAGGATTATCTTGCAGGAGTTTGCGCCGTTGCTCCACACCAAAGCGGTGTTCTTCGTCAATGACTGCAAGTCCTAAGTTTTGAAATTGCACGCCCTCTTGAATCAGCGCGTGTGTGCCAATAGCGACATGAGCTTGTCCCTTAGCTACTTTGGCTCTAGCCTCCTGACGTTCACGACTCGACATCGTTCCCATAAGAAGTTCAGAAGTGACACCAAGTGGAAAAAGGTATTGCTTGAAATTGAGGAAATGTTGCCGTGCCAAGATTTCGGTGGGAGCCATGAGGGCGGCTTGGTAGCCGTTTTTAACCGCAACATAAATCGCGGCGGCGGCGACGGCTGTTTTTCCCGAGCCTACGTCACCTTGCAAGAGTCTCGCCATTTGTCTGGGATTGGCCATATCCTCAAAGATTTCACGGAGGGCGCGTTGTTGGGCGTTTGTCATCTTAAAGGGCAAGCTGCTTTGAAATTGTTCTAAGTCGTTTTGTCTTACCGTGAATTTTTTGCCTAAAAGTGTCGTATCACGGTTCAGCAGCACGCGCAGCTCGAGAAAGAAAAACTCATCAAACTTGAGTCGCCGTGTGGCTTTTTGCAAAAAGCTTTCGTCCGTCGGGAAGTGAATTTCGCGCACGGCTTCGTCGAAGGGAATAAGGGAGTACCGTTCTAAAACGCTTTTGGGAAAATGGTCAGGGATGACTTGGAGGGGTTGTAGTAAACGGTGAACCGCGCGGCGAATATAAGCCTGTGACAACCCCTGCGCCCCTGGATACACCCCGACAATTCTGTTAAAGGAGAGCGATTTGCTGCCTTCTTCGTCTATTTCAAAGTTGGCCACGTTGATTTCAATAAGCCTGCCTTTGCGCTTCACTTTGCCTGATAAAATAATGCGCTGCCCTGGAAAAAGCTGCTTTTCTAACCAAGGTTGGTTGAACCACACCGCCGTGAGTTTGCCGCCGTAATCATCCTCTAAAAACGCCCGCAACACGTTCATGCCCGATTTAGCTTTCATCGCTTTGCGCCCCGTTACAGTGCCGAGGATAGTAGATGTTTCCTGGTCTTTTAACATGCCAAAGTGCGGTAGTGTGCGGCGGTCTTCGTAGCGACGTGGGAAGTAATAGAGGAGTTCGCGGTAGTTTTTGATGCCAATGGCACCGAGTTTTTTGGGAGCTTGTGCGCCGAGGTCGAGGGTTTTTGCAGTGAGGTCGTGCTCGAGAAAGTCAGAAGGTAGGGTGTGGGTTTCAAGTGCGGGTTCGGGGTTCGGGGTTCGGGGTTCGGGGCTTATTTGCTCCTGTCTCTCGTCTCCTATATTCTCCTGTTTCCTATCTCCTGTCTTCCTATCTCCTATCTCCTGTCTTCTATCAAGTCCTAATCCCTGCTCACCACCCAGCAAAGCGAGGGCTTGCTCGAGCCTCTCCTGCCGCTCTGCAATCTCGAGGTCACCATAATGTAAGACGAGGTTTTGAAGATCAGCAAATGGCTTGCCAACCGTTGCGACAAGTTTTTCGATGCCACCCACGACAGCGTTATCTTGGCAGCCAGTTCTAAGCTCTAAGAGCAAAGGCTTTTTTAGTCGTTCACGCAGTTCGCTAACACTTGCCACGCCTCTCAGTTTACAGGGAGAGTGCTACGTTTATAGGGTGAGTGCTACACGAATGTGTCACTCTCAGAAAGCTCAAATGCTAGAGCTTGTATCCCTTTGTTTCGTAAGAGGAAAAGGAAAAAAAGTCCCTCTGGGACGGCAAAACAAAAATTTGCATTCCCTGTGTAATGTGTTAATATGCCTGGGAAGTTTTGCAAGCTGTATGTATTCTTACAGTGCGCTTGAGAAAGGCAGTGATAGGGTTTACTCGGTTACATCTCATTGTATGGAGGATTAAAGACTGTACAAGAGAATATCAACCCCATGTTTCGTGACTGCTCGAGTGTTTTTAGAGCAGAATTCATCTAGGAGGAGAGGGTGTGATGACAGATTCCCAAAAGAATCCTACCCCCAGTAAACCAAGACACCTCGTTGTTCGGAGTGCCTTGGTCTTTTTCGTGTTGTTGCTGACAGTGTCGTTGTGGACAACCGTATTTGCGCAGCAGCAGTACACGGTAAATATTCCAGGTGATGGTAGCCAACAAACCATCACGATTAACTCGTTGCCTGGGCAGCAGTTTAGTAACACGATGGTCGTACAAACACAAATTGCTGATGTTTCAACCATTCGTTATACTGCCGAGGTTGTTGAAGGTACCAACTTAGATGCCAATGGTAATGCTTGGCTCGAGATTGGTTCTTACACAGGTCTTATTCGTACCAACACAGATATTGACCGCGATTTTGTCGAGGTTCGTACCATCTGTCCTCAAAATCCAGTTAACTTACAAGGCACAATCCGCATTACGGTTACGGAACCTGCCAGTGCTGGTACAACGGATGTAAACGTACTACTTAACTGTGCTCAAACCCAAAGCTTCCAAATTCCAGTTGGTCCTGCGGGTCCTGCAGGTCCTCCCGGTCCTGCGGGCACACCTGGTGCAACAGGCCCAGCGGGTCCAGTTGGTCCAGCCGGTCCTCCTGGTGAAAGCATTACGGGTCCAGCCGGTCCTCCCGGTCCTGTCGGTCAACCTGGTCCTGCTGGTACTCCAGGTCCAGCTGGTGCAAATGGTATCTCATGCTGGGATAGAAACGGTAACGGCGGCGGTGATGCCGATGAAGATTCAAACGGTGATGGCGAATTCAACGCACTTGATTGCGTAGGTGCTACCGGTGCAACTGGTCCAGCGGGTCCTCCAGGTGCAACGGGACCAGCTGGTGCTTCAGGTCCTACGGGTGCTCCAGGTCCTGCGGGTGAAAGCATTACAGGTCCAGTAGGTCCTCCTGGTCCTCCAGGTGAACCTGGTCCTGCAGGTGCCACGGGTCCAGTTGGCCCAGTTGGTGCTCCAGGTCCAGTCGGTGCCACAGGTGCCACAGGTGCTTCTGGTATTTCATGCTGGGATAGAAATGGCAATGGCGGTGCCGATGAAGATGAAGATGTCAACGGCGACGGCGAATTTAATGCTCTAGATTGCTTGGGCGCAACAGGTCCCCAAGGTCCAGTCGGTGCGACAGGTCCCGTTGGTGCCACAGGTGCTCCAGGTCCAGCAGGTGAACCAGGTGCTACCGGTCCAGTTGGTCCTCCCGGGGAACCCGGTGCAACTGGTCCAGTTGGTGCCACCGGTCCTATCGGTCCAGTTGGTCCTCAAGGTGAACCCGGTGTTCCAGGTGCCACAGGTCCAGTCGGTCCCGTTGGTGCAACGGGTCCAGTCGGTCCACAAGGTCCAGCAGGTATTAGCTGTTGGGATAGAAACGCCAACGGCGGTGCCGATGCTGACGAAGATGTCAATGGTGACGGCGAGTTCAACGCTGTAGATTGCTTAGGTGCAACAGGTCCCCAAGGTCCAGTTGGTGCTACAGGTGCTCCAGGTCCAGTGGGTGCCACAGGTGCTCCAGGTCCAGCAGGTGAACCAGGTGCTACCGGCCCTGTAGGTCCAGTTGGTCCTCCAGGTGAGCCAGGTGCCACTGGTCCTGTAGGTCCAGTTGGCCCCGTCGGTGCCACAGGTGCTCCAGGTCCAGTTGGTGCTACTGGTCCCCAAGGTCCTGCTGGCGTAAGCTGCTGGGATAGAAACCTTAACGGTATTGCTGACGAAGAAGATGACACAAACGGCGACGGCGAATTTAATGCGCTTGATTGCTTAGGTGCCACCGGTCCTCAAGGTCCAGTCGGTGCCACCGGTCCCGTTGGTGCCACAGGTGCTCCAGGTCCAGTTGGTGAACCCGGTGCCACCGGCCCCGTCGGTCCCGTTGGTCCTCCAGGTCCAGTTGGTGCCACCGGTCCAGTTGGTCCTGTTGGTGAACCAGGTGTTCCAGGTGCAACCGGTCCAGTTGGTCCTATCGGTCCAGTTGGTCCAGCGGGTGAACCTGGTCCCGTGGGTGCCACTGGTCCTGTCGGTCCAGTTGGCCCCGTCGGTGCCACAGGTGCTCCAGGTCCAGTTGGTGCCACGGGCCCCGTTGGTCCCCAAGGTCCAGCAGGTATTTCATGCTGGGATAGAAACCGTGATGGCGTTGCCAACGACGACGAAGATACAAATGGCGATGGTGAATTTGACGCACTTGACTGCATTGGTGCCACAGGTGCTACCGGTGCCACAGGTGCAACTGGTCCCGTCGGTCCTGCGGGTGCTCCAGGTCCAGTAGGTCCTATCGGTCCCGTTGGTCCAGCTGGTGAGCCAGGCGCCACGGGTCCCGTCGGTCCTGTTGGTGCTACCGGTACTCCAGGTCCCGTGGGTCCCGTCGGTCCTGTTGGTCCTATCGGCCCCGTCGGTCCCCAAGGTCCTACAGGTCTGGTGGAAGAGCCTTATTACAGCTTTGTAACGGCCTTCTATAAGTTCTGTGCGGAGTACAACGGTCAAGGTGGTTATGTAGCTGAACTCGAGCAACGTATCAAAGACCTCGAGGCCCAACTTGCCCAGTACCAAAACTGCACGGTGACGTGCGATCAACCCGTCCAAGTAGAGCCAGCTCCTGCTGCGCCTGCGGATAGCAAATAAGTAAAATGTTAAACGTTAAAAGAAAAAGAGGCGACTTTGTGTCGCCTCTTTTTTTTATAGTAGACATCTTGCGAAATTACGAAAAGCCTTGTTTTACAAGGGAAAATGACTACAGGGAGCCACGAAAAAGTGTACGAGGATACCCCAAGCAGTCAGTTGGAGGCTTTCTAAGGGTCTCCGTAGGGGTTTCTTGCCCCATCTTCTTACAACACCTCAATGTATCAAGGTGAGGGAGGAGGTTAAAGAGGGGTTTGCACTTTTAAGAATCCTTATTCTGTAAGACTTTTCTTAATTTCGCAAGAGCTCTAGTATAGTTATGGAACGAGGCTAAAAAATCCCACCACCCACAGAGAGTCTAAAAAGCGAAATGGCCAACACGACAATGTTAACATTACGCCCATTTTTGTTTTTCGACAATAGTCCAAACACTAAGCCCACGACAGCAACGGGCAAAATGAACCAATTTAACCAACCGAGCAAGGGAATAAATGCGACGAGCGCGCCGAAGAGTGCGAAAATGCCGATAAGGATAGAAAGTACATTCATGATGTATAGCTTAGAGGTTTGCCTAGCAAATTGCATCCATCTTTTTGATGAATATATTTAGGACGACGCAAGTCAAAAAATTTAATCCTGAAGAAGCTAAGGTTAAAGATGCAGGCAAAGATTTTAAGGAGCAAGCCTTTTGCCTGCAGCCTTTGCTTTAACTATCTCTACTGTTGTGTAAACTCTAAAATTGACTTACAAACGTCTAAATCATACCCATAAACTTCTTAATATAATTCCACATAAAACTAAAAATATATTCACCTAGGAGGGGTACGAGATTTTCTAGACTATAGCTCAGACCTGTTTCTAGACTATAACTCAGACCTATTTTCTTTGTTTTGTCTTAGATCAAATAGAATGGCTATATATTGGGAGGCTCGAGTTGGGACTCGAGTAATTTATAGCTAAGGGAGAGACAATTTATGGAAAGACGTTTTGCTTGGTTGGTGCTCGTGTTGAGCTTGATTGTACTTCTTGTAGCGTGTTCTTCGGGAGAGACTGCTACCTCAGATGTTGCTATCAATGACGATGACATTTTGAGCATAGACGAAGCTACTATTAATCCGGGCAGTGCTGCTGCTGACACCATCGCTGCTCAAGGCACCCCCAGCACAATCAGTGACCCGAATGGTCTTCATGGTGTCGCCTATAAATTCTTACGCAATGGCGATGAATTAAAGTGGGAAAAACTCAAAGCTGGTACCTACAATATTTATGCTTGGGCCAGGGGTGAACTCTACGGTGCTGAAGCCCCTAAACTGACGATTACAATTGGTTCGCAAGCTTTAACACAATCGTTTAGTACTACGAGCTATGTCAAAACCCTCTTTGGACAAGTGACCATAAAAGAAGGTGATCAAGTCTCCGCAAAATTTATCAATGATGCCTGGGGTGGGACGTCTACCACAGACCGCAACTTAGTCCTCTCGCACATTTGGTGTGAGCCTGTAAGTGGCGGTACACCGTCACCGGATGATTCAACGAAGATAAATTCAGTGCAAACGATTATTGATGACGTGACGTTGCCCCATGATGCTAAGCCATTAGGAGTACCTGAAGACTATAGCTGGGCTCAAGGTCCTGTTATAGATGAAGGAAAAGATTATAGTAGCTTTAAGGCCTTTACCGCTTGGGGTCAACTTTATGAACCCACCACGGGCAATCCTGCTGTCAATACTCGAGTGCAACTTAAAAATATCAAAACCTACTTTTTGAGTAAGTCGGATAATACGTGGTATCTGCTTCAGTCCACAGCTGATGTAGACGGAGCTGCCTATGTTGAAGATTTTTCCAATGATGAAAGCATACCAGCCGATATTCGTACGGAATCTGAAGGTGTGTCGGTGACAGCAGGAGATGGTTACAATTTCCATTTCTGGCCCTCTAATGGTCGTGCTGAAATTGACCCGAACAACATAGCAGGTTGGTTCACGACGGTGCAAGCTAGGCTCATCGTTGATGATCAAAATTTGCCTGATGATCGTGCTCAAGCTAAATTTATCATGGGCATGGCTGGGGATTATTGGATTTCATTGGATGCGAGCTGGGAAAGTGACTGGTCAGCTAATAGTGGTATAGGTGTTGGAAGATTTAAGTATCTAACAGCAGACTGGCAAGCCTTTAATTTTGCCACGTTTTTTCAAGGAGACTTGGACGAAGAAAAGTTGAGACAAAATCCACCGCCGCTCGAATAAATTCTCGTTACCACATAGTACATTATCCCTTTTGAAACTGCTCAAAAGGGATTTTTAGATAATTGATATAGAAGATTTTTTTGTGTAAAATCCACAGCTCGTGTCAAGCGTCTCGTGCTAGCCTATACAATATTTGCTAGCCTATACACTACTAAAGAGCATTCTACGGTTGCAAAGGAGTTGCTTTTGTGAAGCGTTATCTAAGTTTTTTTCTTTTAGGATTCGTATTGTTCGGTTGTAGTTCGACCTCTGAACCAACCCAGCCTACCACCCCAAATCCGAATCCGAGTCCTTCGCCTAATAATCCGACTATACCTAGCACACCCGGTACGCCAACCGACACGGTAGACTATCCTTGGACTGTTTGGACAGAAGATATTCCGAAAGTTGAACCCTCGAGTACAGGTCTAACCTATTACGTAGACGTGAGCAACGGCGATGATGCGAATGCAGGTTTAACGTCTGAAGCAGCTTTCAAAACGATTGCAACAGCACTGACAAAACTAGAGCCAGGAGACACGGTACTCCTTCGTCAAGGTTTATACCGAGAGAGTATTCGCCTCGTGGATGTTCCTTCGGGGACAGAAAGTCGGCCTATCACCTTTGGTTCCTATGGGGATGGTGAAGTGATTATAGATGGGTCTACACAGGTTGGCCCTTGGGAAAAAGTAAGTGGTAGTGTGTGGCAAGTGAAAAAAACCTTCGAGCCTGTTGCTGTGGTTGTTGACGATATACCACTCAAACAAGTGCGTCAAGGACAAGGGCAGAGCGTTTCAGGCACAGCGTCTACTGCGCCACAAGATGGTTTAGCTGCAGTGACGAGTGGCAGTGGCAAGTGGCACAATGGCACGGAATTTATTACCGCAGATATGGGGAATGTTGACCCAAACGCTGCTGATGTTGTGGTACCCAGTGATAACGCGAAGCAAGAACATGTTTATTTTTATCAAAAAGACTATTTGCGTTTTCAAGGTCTGACGATTCGTGGCTCAGGCTCTCATGGTATTTGGGGTTATGGTAGCCACATCACGATTGAAGATTGCAATATTAAGTTTAATGCGAAGTCGGGCGTATTTTTTGCCATGGACACAGCAAGTGACAACAAGAACACCGATAACACTGTTCTTACAAGTCAGCTTTACCATAATGGTTTAGTGAACTGGCCTAGGGGTAACAATGGCTATGCGGAGTTGGGCAAAGACTGGCCAGCGGCGTTAGCCTGGCAAGGCAATCTGCGGCCTGTGGCACGGGGCAATATTATCTATATGAATGGTGGCGAAGGGCTGTCTTCGTATGGAACTTTTGACGATGAAGAGAGTGGCTCTGCGCTTCTCGAGCAAAATGTTCTTTACGATAATTGGAACGCCCATGTTTTATTTGATAACCAGCCCAATAATATTGCTCGTAATAATTTTCTATATAACCATCCTGCAGACGTGAGTTCAACAAATTCTGACTTCTTTTATGTTGGCACGCAAGAATCCTATGATGACCTTGGGCGTTACAGCAGGGGTGTTCGGTTGGCGGATTTGGAAAGCTCGAGTGATGTCACGGACGCAAACTTAGACAATACGCAAATTTACAACAACATTATTGTGGGAATGCGTATCGGTATTGAAGATTATAATGATGGGGAAGACTCGAGTCAAAATCACGGACTTAAAAACACGTTGATTGCCAATAACACCATCATCATGCCGTTTCGTGCGATTCCTAATACGACGGCTGCTGGAATATTCTTGGCCGAGAATACAGATACAGTAGACGTAAATAAAAATAGCAACACAGTGATTGCCAATAATATTGTGTATGATTTTAACGAGGATACTCTGGTCTACAGTGATGGAGCTTTAGAGGGTATAACTCTGTCGAATAATCTCTACTTTAGTGCTGCGTCGCAACCGTTTAGCATTGCAGACGCAACGTATGATTTTGCGACGTGGCAAGCGACCACAGCTTCAGAAACAAATAGTCTATTTCAAGACCCACGTTTAGAAGATCTCGAGGGGTTCAAAGCAGAAGCACCCACACTCTATAGATACAAAAGCGCAAAGCCAAAAACGACTTCACCCGCGCTGAATGCAGGCATAGCACAACCGTTTACACCTGCTGTGAACTTTGAACTGGAACCTAGAGAAACCTGGAATATTGGAGCATTCTAACGTTCAACGTGATTATAAAAATCAGGAGTCATCCTGAATTTTCGTGCAAATGAGCAAGTGTTATACGCGGTTTACACCATCGTTTTGAAATTTCAATATAAACGGTGAATGGCGCGCAGTGCGCCGTTTATATAGCACTTCGTCATTGCGAGCCTCAGCTAAGAGTAGAGGTAAAGCTGACGTACAACTTATCCGCAAACGACTTTCTAAATTTTCTCACTTTCGGGTCTACAACAAAGCGACAGTAGGGCTGATTCGGATTGAGCTTATAAAAATTTTGGTGATAAGCTTCTGCTTTATAAAACTCTGAAGCAAGAGTGATTTCGGTAACGATGGGATCAGAGAATAATTTGCTTGCTTCGGTTTTTGATTGTTCCGCAAGCTCTTTTTGCTTATCGTTATGGTAAAAAATCGCGCTGCGGTATTGTGTGCCGATATCGTTGCCCTGACGGTTGAGTGTGGTGGGGTCGTGGGTTTGCCAGAAGATGTAAAGAATGTCTTCAAAAGAAATGACGCTAGGGTCAAACTTAATTTGCGCGACTTCCGCGTGACCTGTCGTGCCATCGCAAACTTGTTCGTAGCTGGGATTCTTTACGTGTCCGCCCATGTAGCCAGAGGCAACGCTCTGCACACCTTTGACATCTTGGTAAATTGCTTCGATGCACCAAAAGCAACCTGCGCCTAAGGTGATGGTTTCTAAATGTTTATCTGAATCAGCCATGATGTGCTTCTGCCTTTCTAAGGAGAGTTTCGGTAAATTGCTGGTGGTCTTTGCTCGCTAAGCCTTGTTGTAGAGCCTCGAGAACTTTCGATAAATCGTTTTGAAGCAGTGCGTCACTATCTAGCCATAAGCCAGGAAAATTTGGGCTTTTATACATACTTTCTTCAGCGCGAAGTGGATAATATTGACCTTCGTTAAGGACGAGCCAATCCAGCTGTTGATCTTCTGTTCGCCAAATAATATATTCCTTTACACCATTACGGCGATAGGCTTTTAATTTGTCATGCAAATCGTAGGAAGCACTGCTGGCTGCAATTTCGACAACGAGTTCAGGTGCGCCTGTGATGTAACCGTCTTCATCAAATATTGCCTGGCCGCCTGCTTCATGTTCAATAAGTAAAAGAATATCGGGTTGGGGTTCGTTATCTAAGTCTAGGCGGACAGTAGCATTATCCGCAGTAAAAGTAAAAGGTGTTGCATTTTCATACAATGTCAACCAAGTGACGAGTCGTGTGTGCGGATGACCATGTTGTTTTGCTCTAACGGGTGAAGACATGTAGACAATCCCTTCAACGAGTTCGGCTTTTTTAACCTCTGACCTGTGTTTATAGCGACGCTCGAACTCGGCGCGTGTCAGCCTGTCACCATTTTCTAGGTTCAGCAGTTTCGGCTCTCGAGCAACAGAGGTTAGCGTTGCAGGTTTCATAGCTGTATTATAGCTGTTCTTTAAGAGCCTCGAGTGTCGTCACGGGAAGTTTGCAAACACCTGCTTCACAAACATACACGGTGGGTTTGCCGTTTACACGTACGCGCTTTTGCAAGAAAGAAAGTTTATTTAACAGTGGACTTTCTTGATTTTCTACGAGTGCGATAACGGTGTGTGCTGAGGCGTGTGTGTTGATAGTCTCGAGCATATCCTTCGCTTCATCTTTTGTCGCAAAGACAGCAATTTCTCTGGGCGGATTTTGCAAAAGCTCGAGCGCACACAGTAAGGATGCAAAACCGTTAGGTTGTTTCCGCATGGCTTCAGTCATCGTTTTGAGGGTGTTGGTTGCTAGATTTTCCCAGCCAGAGTTGCTGGTAAAACGTGCTGATAGCAAAAGTAATTCTGCTGTTGCCGCGTTTTCACTAGGCATCGGCGAATCAAAATAGTTTTTGGGTCGCACGATGAGAGTTTCTGCATCGTCTGCGGTGCTAAAAAAGCCCCCGTTTGCATCGGCAAAATGTTTCGTGATGGTCTCCGTAATTTCTAGAGCAAGCAGTAGCCACTGACTGTCAAAGGTGGTGCGGTACAGCGAAAGTAGAGCTAGACCAAAGTAAGCGTAATCCTCGAGGAGTCCCTCAATCCGCGCTTCACCGTTTTTATACGTGTGTTTTAGCCTGCCGTTGGTGTAAACCTTATCTCGAAGAAATGTCGCATTGCGAACTGCCGTAGCAACATAGTCATGACGGTTCAAAACGCGCCCTGCATCAGCAAAAGCCGTGAGCATGAGGCTATTCCACGATGTCAAGATTTTGTCGTCTAAGCCTGGACGAACACGTTTACTTCGGTGTTGGAATAATTTTTCTTTGCTGATAGAAAGTTTTTGCTCGAGTTCTACCTGCGTTAAACTAAACTGCTGGTGAATAGCTTCTTGGGGATAGCTGCGCTCTAAAATGGTGTGACCTTCAAAATTTCCCGTTGCTGACACACCAAAATAACGTTTGGCTAGCGCACTATCTTCACCGAGTAACTCGTCAAACTCTGCTTCGCTCCAGACATAAAATTTACCTTCTTCTCCTTCAGAGTCTGCATCGAGTGCGCTGTAAAAACCACCTTCGGGGCTCGTGAGTTCGCGCTGTACGAACTCGAGCGTTTCTTCAATCGTCTTTTTGTAAAGTGGGTTTTGTGTTTTTGCATAAGCTTCTGTATAACGTTGTACGAGTTGGGCATTGTCGTAAAGCATTTTTTCAAAGTGTGGCACGAGCCAAACTGCGTCTACACTGTAGCGTGCAAAGCCGCCACCCAGTTGGTCGTAGATACCACCTAGAGCCATGTTCTCGAGCGTGACGTGAGCCATGTGTTGAGACATTTCGTCATCGTGTTGTAACAATAAACGTAATGCGCTGTGAGGTGGAAACTTAGGCGCGCCACCAAAACCGCCATGACGCGCATCAAAAGATTTAGAAAGAACGGCTAACGCTTCAGGCAGAATGTCATGAGATAATTCGCCTTCGTCAGAAATGTTGGAAAGTTTGCTGAGATATTGCTTCATCGTGTTGGCAGATTCTTCCACTTCGGCGCGGCGATTTTTCCAAGCGTCGGCTAAACTTAGCAAGACGCGCATAAAACTCGGGCGACCGTAGCGGTCATCAGGTGGAAAATAGGTGCCGCCAAAAAAAGGTTTGCCGTCGGGTGTCATGACAACGGTCATGGGCCAACCACCTGAACCCGTCATAGCTTGTACAGCGTTCATATAGATGCCGTCTACATCGGGTCGTTCTTCGCGGTCTACTTTGATATTGACAAAGTGTTCGTTCATAATCCCTGCGGTGGTTTCGTCTTCAAAGGATTCGTGGGCCATGACATGGCACCAGTGACAAGCGGAGTAACCTACCGATAGTAGCACGGGTTTGTCTTCACGCTTGGCTAACTTGAGGGCTTCTGGCCCCCAAGGAAACCAAGCGACAGGATTGTCTTTGTGTTGTAGTAAATAAGGACTCGTTTCTTGTGCTAAGTGGTTCATAACTTAGCGTACGCCAAAGAAACGCGCGATCATGTTTTGTTCTTAAGAAGGATTTCCTTTTATGCCTAAAGCTGCGGCTCCGAAGAGGGCGGCTTCTTCAAAAAGCTTCGAGGCGACAAGCTTCACTTGCCCCGAGAACGCTGTCTCGAGTGGTTGCCGGAATAAATCAAAGGAACGCGCAATATTACCACCAACAACAATACAGTCTGCCCCAAAGCTGTTTATCCAGGGTTGCAGAATCTTGGCGAGATGCTCACCGAGTTCGAGATAGACATCTCGAGCAGCAGTTTCACCTTCACGTGCAGCTTTGGCAATCTCAGCGGCACTCGAGGTTATATTCATTTTCTCAAAATAGCTTTTAACAATTGCAGGCCCAGAGACATAATCTTCAGCAATGCCATCACGATAAGGTAAATCCCAAATGGCCCCGTCAGGCGGTACGCCCTCGCCGTCATAACAAACGATATTATCCGCGACAAAGCCACCGCCCAAACCCGTGCCAAGCGTGACACCGATGACGCGGCGATAACCCTGTGCTGCGCCCGCCCAACTTTCACCAAGTGCAAAGAGTGAAGCGTCATTGCCAAAATAAATCGGAGAACTTAGCTGCAACTTTTTTTGCAACATGTCACCGACATTGAGACCGTAGAGTGAAGCAAATTTATGCTCGAGCCTAGAAATACCCGTTTGATATTCAAAAGGCCCTGGCATGGCGACCCCAATATGTTGTACGGCTAAACCTGCTAGGGATTGTTTGGCAACGTCCGCCCAAGCCTGTACCAAATCGTCTGCACTGGCATTCGCGTCTACGTGGCTACGCTGCAAGCTCGAGTCAACACGACTACGTTTATCAATATCAATGAGTGCAGAGGTGACGTGACTACCACCAATGTCTAAGGCTAGTGCAAAGGTTGTTAGGGTATTTGAGGTTGTTAGGGTATTTGAGGTTGTCATGGTGTCTGAACTATAACCTAGTCTTGCTTTTAACAGCTTCAGTTTTAACAAAGGCTTTGATGACTTTAGCTTCAGTTTGTCCTATATTCGTGAGCGTGTAGGATCCTGCCGCCGCAGGAATCACGAAGGTTTCTGCATAAGCAAAATGTTGTTTCATACCTCTAGCAGTCTCGAGCAACACGCCTTCACCCTCAACCACAGCAAGTACGTGGCACTGATGCTGTGTTTGTTGCGCTATAGCTGAAGTAAACTCGAGCCTTTCAACATCATAAAAGTGATCTGGGTGTGTGGGTAAATGAATGATGCGCCAATCATCACCCGAAGTTAAAAGTTGCGGTTTGGCAATGAGATGCTCTACAACGTATTGACCTTGCCGCTCGAAATTAAGATTATCAAAGGCGCGTTCAATATTGAGTGGACGTGGCTTGCCGTCCAAATCCAAACGAAGCCAGTCGTACATCTTAAACGTAAAGATGTACGGCGTGGCACTGATTTCTAAAACCATACAGCCTTCACCTGCACAGTGAATCGTGCCATTTGGGATTAAAAACAAATCGTGTTTTTTTGCGTCGTGCATTTGCACGAAGTCTTCAATGACGACGGGTTTTTTGTGGGTGAAGCTGTGCTCGAGCGTTTGCCGAAAAACATCTTGATCAAGGCCCTCTTGAAAACCTAAATAAACGTTTGCGCTGTTACTACAGTCTAAAATGTAATACGTTTCATCTTGAGTGAAGGTTTCGCCAAACCTTTCACGAATGTAGGTGTCGCTCGGATGACATTGCACCGAGAGATTGTCACCCTCTATGGTGTCGAGCCAATCAAAACGAATCGGAAATTCATACTTGAAGATGTGGGCAGCCTCTCCTAAAACATTTTGATAATTTTGATACATCAAAATGTCGAAGGAAACCTCGAGCCTCTTGCCGTCACTTTCAAACACCAAGCCATTCTCAGGTGTGATGAGTTCAAAACTCCAAGCATAATTAGGTACATCTTGGGCAAGGTCAGGGATGTTGTTTTTTATCCACTGTCCACCCCAAACACCAGGCTCGAACCAGGGCCGCACGCGAAAATAATTTTGCGACATGTGCCCGAGTCCCTGGCGTAGTGCGTCTCCAGAGGTAAAGGTGATGGTCTCGTGACGTTGTGTGTCTACGAGTAGATCGAGTGTTGGTAGAAGCTGGGTTTTGTGTGTGTTGAGTACAGGCCAATCCACAAAGTAAGAGCGTTTATAAGCAGCTTTGGAGGCTAAGGCTTCTGCTAAACCAAGATTTGTTGGCACAATTGCCCTGGCGCGAAACTGTATTTCGTTTTTAGGAACATCTAAATACACCAAGTAGCCCTGCCAGTTGGCTAGTGTTGCGCCAGAGCCGTAGATAATGTTGAGAGTAGCTGCTTTGTTAGGTTGTAACAGGTTTAGTTTTTTTACATCGAAAAAATCCTGTAATGAACCTGTAAAACGTTTTCCAAAAACTGGATCGTCATTGCCAAGGAAAGGGTTGACGAGCGTTTCAATATCACTAAAAGCTTTCAGAGCTTGGTTAATGTTTGTCCAACTGGCTCGAGTACCTTGTTGTGTCAAAGCTGCGCTCAAACGTTCACGAAAATCTTCCCACATGACACCTGCATAACCATCCAAGATGATGACGCTATGCTGTGTTAGGTGTCTAGCAAGAGCAGCATAGCCTAGTTCAATAGAGCCGGCTTCTAAAGGAAACGTAGGATAAATATCATAGTGAGTAGGTTTTGCCGTTGCCTTTGTGGGCATGACAAATTGCTGCGTGTGACGATAGGCGTAAGACATTAGCAACCACTTAAGAAGTGCGCTCCTTGTAAGATACCGAGTTTTTCACCCTCGATGCTGCCGTTAAAATAGGTGTCCTCGAGTTCAATTGAAACTGCGCCTTTATAATTATTCGCTTTTAAGATTTCAAAGACTTTAATCCAGCGTGTCCCACCGTGACCCGGAATGGTGTATCGCCAGTGCATGCCACCAAATTCAATCGGTTTAGCAAAGGTAGGTTCTTGCTCCGTGCCATATTCGTACTTGTTCTCGAGTAAAATCTCGCAGTCTTTACCGTGTACGTGATAAACACGGTGTTTGAATTCCTCTAAAAATCTGAGTGGGTCAATGCCCATGCGTAGAAGGTGCGAAGGGTCAAAGTTTACGCCCATGGCCTCAGAATGAACGTCTTTGAAAAAAGCGCGGTAGCCTTCGGGGGTGCAAGCGAGTACGCCAGGGCCAGGCCAACCTTCAATGACGACGTGTGCGTTGGTAGACTCGAGCACGGGTGTGAGAGCCTTAAAACTTTCAACTGCGTATTCAAAATTTTCTCTGCGTGGTCGTGACGGGTCTTCAGGGAGAAGGGCAATAAAATAATTGACGCTGCCATATTTGGCACAGCGTTGAATGTACTCGCGGTTTTGTGCCACAATTTCTTCTCGCTTTGTTTTATCGGGGGAGAGAAGACCTTGCCAATTTTGTAAATCTACTGAGCCGATTTTTAAGCCAGCATCCAACGCTTTTTGGCCGTTTGTGTCACCATCTGCTCCAAAATCTATGACGCTTAAATCATTAGTTTTGGCCCACTCGAGGAGTCCATCTACATCTTTATGCCAATCCATCCAAAGTTTGCGAAAGCCAATAGGAAACTTACCTGTGCGTGTCTGCATACAACTTCAGAATTACATATTTGTTAGCTTTCAAGCAAGCGGCCCATCTCTCAACACGTTTCGTGCGGCATGGTAGCCGCACATGCCGTGAACACCGCCACCAGGAGGGGTTGAGGAGGAACACAAATAAACCCCACGAAGTGGCGTGCGGTACGGGTTAAGACCTAGCGTTGGACGCTTAAGAAGTTGTAGCAAATCCGCTGCGCCACCATTAATATCACCGCCGATGTAATTCGCATTATACATTTGCATATCTTTAGTATTCATAGAGTGTCGTGCTAGCACGACATCTTTGAAGCCTGGGGCAAATCTCTCGAGCTGACTTTCTATTTGTGCTGTCATATCTACAGTTGAACCGTGTGGCACGTGGCAATAGGCCCAGAGCGTGTGTTGACCTGTGGGTGCACGTGTGTCATCAAACAAACTTTGCTGCGCCACTAAGACATAAGGTTTTTCTGGATGTTGCCCTTGGCCCATTTGATACTCGGATAGAGCAATCTCCTCTAGAGTGCCGCCTAGATGCACTGTTGCAGTTCGCAGACAATTTTTATCCTGCCAAGGCACAGTTTCCCGAAGCGCATAATCAAGTTTGAAGACACCTGCACCATAGCGAAATGCTTGCAACGTTTTTGCATAGCTGGCTGGCAGTTTTTCTCCTGCCAATCTTAAAAATTGTTGGGGTGTGACATCGAGGAGAATGGCCTTAGACTTGGGGAGTTCCTCAAGCCTCTTGATATCATGCCCTTTGAAAATCTCTCCACCTAACGATTGCAAGTAAGAAGCGAGCGCATTTGCAATGGTCTGTGAACCACCTTTAGGCATCGGCCAACCCACCGCGTGACCGAGAATGCCAAGTACTAGACCAAAGGCCGCCGTAGCAGGTGCCTCGAGGGGCAAGATGGCATGGGCAGCTAAACCCGCAAAGAGTGCACGCGCTTCTCGAGTTTCAAAACACTGACGCGCTAACATGGTGCAAGAGCGTAAAGCATAAAGTCCAAAGCGTGCCATTAAAAACGGATGCTGCGGAAACTGAAGCAACGGTGCTAAAAAACTTTCTGTGAGTTTATCGCTGTTTTCTACAAATCTCTGAAACAGAAATTGGTAATTGTCTTTATCTCTGCCTAAATTGTTTGCAGTTTGCTCGAGGCTTTTCTCGAGAAGTACCGCGCCTCCCTCGAGCGGATGCGCGACGGCTACCTCTGGATGGAGCCACTCGAGGCCGAACTTGTCTAAAGGCAAGTCACGAAAAAATGGGGAAGCTAAACCGAGCGGGTGAATGGCCGAGCAGACATCGTGCTTAAAACCAGGCAGCGTGAGTTCTTGCGTGCGCATTCCACCGCCTACTGTGTCTTTGGCCTCGTAGACAGCAACTTTATGACCAGCTTTCGCAAGTGTAAGGGCTGCTGCTAGGCCGTTGGGGCCTGAGCCAACAATAACAGCATCATAAGAAGCCATAAAGCAAAGTTTACATCTGCTACCTTGCAAAGAAAGTAATGAGAAAAGAAGTAAATGGGTAAAGAAAAGCATCGAGCCGAAAACGTCATGATGAAAGGCCGTGATACCACGTCAACGCTTTACCGACCTCAACCGCGTCCCGCTTCATTTGACCTTAGGAGGGTTTCGAGTGAAGATGTTGAACTGGGGGTTTATTGGCTCGGATTGGTGGCGGAATTATCTTCACGTACATTCGTGTTTTGATGGTTTTGTGAGTTCTGCTTAGAATGTGCTATGGTTGCGCGTTATGAAAAGTGAACGTAAAAATGTACTGCTCGAGCCCAGCGAAGTTCTCGAAGTTGTCAAAGCACGCTATAGTCTTCTATTCGTGTTTGTTGATTTACTCAGATGATTTCGTCCCTTGAATCACCATGAACTGTAGCCTAAATTAAAGCCATGCACTCAAACATATCCATCACTATTATGGGTGCGGGTATTGGTGACTTAGCCACAGCGTGCGCTTTGCAGCGTGCTGGTTTTCAAGCCCAGGTTTACGAAGCCGCCCCAGAATTTCGTGAGGTTGGTGTGGGCATCCGTTTGTGGGCGAATGCCTACCGAGGCTAAGAAGCTCTGCCCCTTTTGCTGTTAAACTACTTCCTATGAAAACTCGAGTCGGTATTTTAGGTGCAAGTGGCTACGGCGGTGCAGAACTGCTGAGACGATTTTTGAACCACCCAAATGTAGAAGTAACAGCTATAGGCAGCAGACAATACGAAGGTAAAGGTGTGGCTGCTTGTTGGCCGCAACTCGCAGGATTGTATAAACATTTACTTTTTCAAAACAACGATGACGTGATTAAAAATTGCGATGTCGTGTTTTGTGCCACGCCACACGGCGAAACGGCACCCCTCGTAAAAAAAGCCATAGATGCAAAGAAAAAAGTCATTGACCTCTCCGCTGATTTTCGCTTGCCACCCGACCTCTACGAAACTTGGTATGGTCACGCGCATCCTCACCCCGAGCTTTACGAACTGTCGCGCTATGGTCTCGTCGAATTGCACCGTGATGAATTAAAAAATGCCAGGCTGATTGGTGTACCAGGTTGTAACAGCAGCACGGCGATTTTGGCCCTCGCGCCACTCGCTGCCAATAATTTGCTGAGTCAGGACATTGTGGTCAATATTGTGACAGGAGCATCAGGGGCAGGGCGCAGTCCGAGCCAAGGTTTTCACTACGCCGAACTCAACGAAAGCGTACGGCCCTACAATGTAGCAGGGAAACACCGTCACACGGCGGAAGTCGAGATGACGCTCGGGCGTATTTTATTCATGGGCAGACGTTTACAAACTCATGCCGATTTTGATATGCCTGTAATAACCTTTAACCCACATCTCGTGCCAATGTCACGAGGTATCCTTGCCACCTGTTACACCCGTCCTGAAACAAATGGGCAATGGACAGATAAGAGTTTACTCGAGCTTTACCAAGCCTTCTACAAGAATGACCCGATGATTGTGGTGCAAGAAGAGTTGCCGCAAACGAAAGCCGTATGGGGCAGTGACCGCGCCGTCGTAACGGTTCGCTACGATGCGCGTACAGGTCATATTATTGCACTAGCAGCGATAGACAATATGGGCAAAGGTGCTTCAGGGCAAGCAATACAAAACTTCAATGTGATGGTTGGGCTCGAGGAAACGATAGGGCTCATACTTGGTGGTATCTGGCCGTAAGATGGGTAAGTACAAGATTGAAGGTGGAAATTAGACGGCTTCTCAATTTTCAACTTTGCCTCTTTAGTTTGAAAGGTGCTTATGACGGCTCGAGACTTTGTAGACAAGCTTCAAGAAACGTTGGAGGGTCAACGTAATCCTAAAAAAGCTGCGCCGATGGCAGCTTACATGAAAGATAAGTTTTTGTTTTTGGGATTGCCCCAAACAGAATTAAATCCGTTCGTTAAGCCACTTCTCAAAGAAGTCAAATCACTCGTGACAACGAAATTTTTGCATGATAGCGTTGCCTTATTGTGGCGGTTGCCCGAGCGTGAATATCAGTATGTCGCGCTTAGTTTCCTTTACAAGCACACACCGCAAGCTTCCATCAAAACCCTCGCTGTGATTGAGAAATGCGTGACACAAAAATCGTGGTGGGATACGGTGGATTCCTTGGCTTCTCTCGTGGGAAAACTCGTGTGGCAGTTTCCAGAATGGATAGAGAGGCTCGAGGTTTACAGCACGCACGATAACGTTTGGTTAAGGCGTATTGCACTTTTATACCAGCTTAACCACCGAGATAAAACAGACCAGAAACGATTATTTCGTTACTGTCTTATAAATGCAAGTGAAGAAGAATTTTTTATTCGTAAAGCCATCGGCTGGGCTTTGCGGGAATATTCAAAGTCAAACCCTGAAGCTGTGCGGAGCTTTCTTGCTAAGCATGAAGGAAAATTTTCGTCACTCAGTGTACGGGAGGCAAGCAAATATTTGTAGGGTGCGTTTACGCACCAAAGGCGAAATAGTAGCAAACCTTGTTCTACTGCACAATTTCAAAAGACGCATAAATGTATCTTACATATCTAGCAGTCTCACTGAAATTTTTTGATACGGGTGTATTACTGAAGATAAACTTCATCACCAACATGAACCGTTCCAAGATTTTGTAGTGAACCATAAACGCCTGCAAGCGCGTTCGTTTTTTGATAAACTATTTTTACTACGTCTGGATTGGACGCCCTTGTCTCTGGATGAAGGTTAATCACGCCACACCGTTTGGTTGGGTAGTTGACGATAATACGGACAGCGTTAGCACGTTGTCCAAAGACGAGCGTGTGATTTGTCCAGCTATGTTCGGGAAAAGATTCGTTGTTGTTGGTCTCGAGTACGAGGTTGCTTCTAAATCGTCGAAGGTCGAGAGGTCGTCCAAAATGTTGTTCAAACGTCTCGAGGCTTTTGGTTGTAAAAATAGACACGGGCATACAGTCAAAGGTGCCGCGCATAAGTTTAAGCAGTGAAATAGGTTTAGGATAAGCGTTTTCTATGTCTTTCGTCACAGCTATGAAGGACATGTCTTGACCTGTGGGTGTTATAAAACGAATTTCTGATTTTAGGCGTAGAGACGGGTCAGTGAAATAAGGTTGGTAGTGTAAGAGCCTGGGGAGTTCTCGACCTGTCAACCAAGGAAAGCCAGACATTACCTCACGTTGAATAAAAGCATATTTGCGGTCACCATTAAGACCGTACCAATACGTATCTGCTTGTTCTACCGAGACACCGCGCATGGATTTAATAGGATAGAGGTTGATTTCCTTTACGGTAGCTACGTGTATCATGTAACGACATAATACTTCAATTTGTCATTGCGAGAAGCGTTTGTAGATTGAATCTTAAATGAATCAAGTTGAACCTCCGTATCAAAGTAAAGGAGCGACGAAACAAATCTTACAATATTGTGTTTGCAGTAAGGTCTGTATGAAGAGATTGCTTCGCGGATGGTGTAACAGCGAACGGATATCGCTTAAGGTTACCTTTTGGAGAGGCTCGCAATGACGAGGAGTGGAGTTGAGCTGCGTTCGCATCAAAAAAGATTTGGAGTTCACGGATGTGTGTAGCTGAACAGTCTTTACCCTCCGCCTTCGTTCTCTGCCTTTGCTGACTTCTTCTGAGTTCGCCGCCACCACAACAAAATAATAACGCCAGAACCAATCAAAAGAAGGGGTAAGAAAAAACCAGAACTGCCGCTCGGGTCGTTCGCTAACACTGTAATCACAATCCAAGCAATCGCAGGATACAAAGCCCAGCGTTGACCACCACGACTTTTAGGTAGTAAATACAAAACAGTAAACGTGGCCGCAAAGCCTAAAAACATCACGACTTCTCCGCCCCAATTTGGAAAGACCTTTTCGCATAACACAAGAAGCGCAATACTCGCTAAAATGCCACCAGGCATGATGGCCCACCAATTGCGCTTGGGCCTTAGTAGATAAACAAAGCCAAAGCCCATTGCTGGAAATGCGAGTGCAGTCACGCCAGCTAAATTGCCTGTGGTAGCCAAGGCAAAAACGTAAACAGCCACCACACCAACAATTCTGACCCAATGGGGCAGCGAGCCTACAATCCATAAACTCACGGCAACGGCTGTTAGTAAGGCGAGCCATAACAATGCAGGTAGGCTGCCGAGTAAATTCGAGTTGAGAATCAGCAACACCACACCCACAGCGATGAGTGCGGGGCCAATGCGTTTGAGATCGTTAGCGCGCATGACGAACTCCACTAAAGTAAGAAGTAAAAAGTAAGAAGTAAAAAGTAAAAGCATCTTTCCAACACATTCGCTCAAACTGCCTACACTTTCCTCTTTCCTCTTTCCTCTTTCCTCTAAGCATTGGGGGCCTCGATCTTCAGGGTTGTACCTTGACCTGGCTGACTGCTGACGTCAAAGGTGCCATTGAGATTTAGCATTCGCTCGCGCATAGATTTTAAGCCGAGGTGCCCAATAAATTCTTTCGCAGTATCAAAGCCTATGCCGTTGTCACTAATGACGAGGCGTGTGCAGTCCTTTTCTTGTTGCAGGCTTACGTTGACATAACTAGCTTTTGCATGTTTGACGATGTTGTGCATGGCCTCTTGAGCGACGCGGTAGAGGGTTTGCTTGCTGCTAAAGGGCAAGATGGGTTCACCATTGCAAGAAAAATCAGCTTTGATTTTGTGGCGTACCTCGAGGGCCTCCACCTGTTTACGCAAAGCGGCGGCAAGTCCTTCTTTTTCTAAAACCTCAGGGCGGAGTTCAAAAATAAGTGCGCGCATTTCAGTAAGTCCTGCTTCGGCTAAGTTTTCCACGTACTCGAGGGCCTGCCCCGCTTGCTGCGGATTTTTCTCTAACTGTTTTCGCGCGGCATGTGAACCTAGCACGATGCTGTACAACGCTTGCGACACCGAGTCGTGAAGTTCGCGGGCTAAATGTTGGCGTTCGTCAAACGCGGCTTTTTCTTGAACTTGTCTGTAAAGCCGCGTATTTTCAAAAGCAACACCCGCTTGGTTCGCAAACGCAGAAATGAGCGGCAATTTTTCTTCGCTGACAGGTTGGTTTGTCTCGAGAATGAGCACGCCCATGCTGTGGTCGCGCACCATGAGTGGAAAGAACAATAGGTCATGTTCCACGCTGTACGTTTTGCGCTCGATGACCTGCAAAAGTTTTGTCTCATCCACAACAAGGTCTCCCCGCACGGTCACTTGCTCGAACGCCGTTTTACCAAGGCGTTCGTAGATGGTGGCGGCACGATAATTGCTGATGTCGTGGAGTTTATTGAGAATAATCTCGAGTAACGGGCGGTCATCTACCGTCAGCGCAATGCTGTTCGATAGCTCGAGCAAAGCGACCAACTCAGCCGTGCGTTCTTGCACACGGGCCTCGAGCCTTGCTTCACTTTGGCGCAAGGCATAGTTGCTTTGCTCTAACTCGCGTGTTCTGGCGGCAAGTGTCGTGGACATTTGGTTAAAGGTTCGAGCGAGCATTCCCACTTCGTCATTGGCTTTTACATCGAGCGTTACACCGAGATTACCCGAAGCAACTTGCTCGGTGGCACTGACCAACGAGGTGATGGGGTCAGTGAGTAGCGTTCGGCTAAAAACCGTGGCACCAACAAGTGTGAGTAAAAAAATAGCGGTAAGATTCACGATAATACGTCCTAAAATGCCGTAGAGGTCTGTGCGCGGTGTAACGCCGAGTTCCTCGAGTTGCTGCGCTACATTCACCTGGGCATTAAAAGCACGAATGATCAAAATAACCGTTGCTCCGGCCAGCACGAGGACAATCAACACGATTAAGAGGCTAAGGCGGGTACTAAGGCGATTCCAGAAAGGTATATTCATAAAATCAATTCAACATTGAAGATTCAAGATTCAAGATTGGATTTTCAATTTTCAATCTTTAACCTTTAATCGTATCTATTCAAGACCAACTAGTCCTTCTTTAAGTGCGAATAACGCGGCTTGTGTGCGGCTTTGTAAGCCGAGTTTTGAGAGGACGCTCGAGACGTGTGTTTTGACTGTAACTTCTGAGACAGAGAGTTGCTCGGCAATTTCTTTATTGGATAAACCCTTAGCGATGAGGCGCAAAGTTTCAGTTTCGCGCTCGGTTAGTGATTCGCGCATTTCGGGTGTGCGTACTTCTTTGATCAAACGTTTTTGCGCTTTTGGATGTAATCTTACTTCACCTTTGGCGGCAGCGCGAATTGCTTCAATAAGTTCTTCGGGGCCACTTTCTTTTAACAGATAACCTGCGGCTCCTGCTTCGACGGCATCAATAACGAGGCGGTCTTCTAATACACTTGTCAAGGCAACAACTTCAATATCGGGAAAATCTTTTTTAAGTGTGCGAATAGCACTAACACCGTCCATCACGGGCATGAGCAAATCCATCAGCACGACGTGCGGCTCTAATTTTTTAACAAGACTAAGAGCCTCTTGCCCGTTGTTCGCTTCACCAATAATATCTAGGTCGGGCTCGAGGGACAACACCATCCGTAACCCCTGCCGTACCACCACGTGGTCATCCACCAATAAAAGCCGAATCTTATCCATAGCTAAACTATAACCTTAGCTTTCACGGTGCGGCGAGGTCGTCCACCAAAAGGCGGAGGGAACAAACAACTTTCTTAGGATGCTCCTCAAAACGTTTCGACATACAGTTTTAGGAAATCTGAGTTTGGTTTGGAGGAACCCAAAGCCAAAGGAGTAAGACGTAAAACGCGAAAGGTTAAGACGTTAAGGTAGGGATCCTCTTATGTTTAATGTCTCACTTCTTACCCTATCCCATACCCTGAACCCCTCCGAAGGAGAAAATATGTCCCTCAAACAAAGCAACCTTATTGGTCTCGTGTTAATCGTCGTAGGTGGGCTCGCTCTGCTTGGAAATTTAGGTTGGTTTGGTGGTATGTCCACCGTGTTTTTTAGCGTGAT
>JBOFGY010000001.1:0-5822 GCA_051649365.1 Trueperaceae bacterium | reverse complement strand
TCCATCGGCGGACTAGCCATCATGATGGTTGAACCCTATGTTCCACTTGGCTACGCCACAGTCGGAATTCTGAGATTGTTTTTAGTCCCTGTATTAATGAGTTTTGGGGAGAATAACCTTGGAGCCGTTGCTGGTGTCTTCGTGATAAGCGCAGGCTTTCACGTTGCTAATGCCAGCCTAAAGCCAGCCGTTGCTTGGTTGGTCGAAAAGGGTCAATGGAAGCTAGCTTTAGGAGTAGCTATCTTTCTGGTGGTTGTCTCAGCCCTAACTGCGTACCTCTCCAGAGGAGGCAAAGAACAGGTAAGGGAACAGCGTGTTCCTAACCCAACCTTGTTAGGAAGGGGAATAATCTGTTATGTAGGCTTCCAGTTTTTCTTCGGTATAAGGGAAATCACCGTGTTTCCCTTGGCTGAAAAAGTTCTGGGCTCAACCTATGAAGCAGGTCTGCTTGAAGGTATAGCTGAGGGTGCTATGGTTGTTGGCACCCTGTTAACAACATTCCTAAGACCCTCACTTCTGGTTCCAATGCTATGTGCACAAGGATTTTCGGGTCTAATTGTTCTCGGAGCCTTATACACTCACAATCCACACGTGCTTTACGCAGCGCGGATTGTCGAAGGACTGAGTCACGCAATACTAGAGCGGGTCTCTGAAATGGTTGTTTTGGGCTACTTAGGTGGATTAATTACCCAGTGATGGGATAGCCTACCAATGGGTAGATTCTTTCTACCGACTAGGCTCTATTCCAGGAAGATTCATAGCAACGTTACCTCTAGAGGTCGCGTTTGCTGCGGTGTCAGTTGGTGCTTTTTTACTAATCATATTGGTAGAAAGCCCCTTTGCAAAGTGGGTTGGAGAGCGATTCTACAAAATCGCAAATCGTGAATAGAACTCGATAAAAAACTAAAACTTAGGGCTAGTTCTACGCACTAAGTTTTAGAAAATTCAAAATCCCCCGAAACATAAGCTCGGGGGTATCTTTTTGCTCTCTATTTCTCTTCATGCTTCGCAGTTAATTATAAGGTATAAACCTTTCAAAAAGGGTGCACTATCGTCAGATGTAATAATCAGGGCAACGACAAAAGGTCAAGGTTGTTTGCCACACACCTGTGTGATTTTCATGGTACTATCCGAAGTCAACACGAAGAGGCGTTCTGCTTTCGTGCGTTCAATTTATCAAGTTATCTTGAGGAGGACAATATGAAGAGGTTGGTGGTGTTTTTAGCTGCGCTAGCTCTATTCACGCTGAGTGCGGCGAACGCGCAAACCCTTATCTTTGGACAAAGTGGGTTACCTGCCCAGCTTGATACAGGTCAAGATGGCAACTCGCTGACCGTTTCCTACCAAGTGGTTGAAAACTTAGTGGCTTACGCTCCAGGCTCTGCGGATATTGCACCGGGTCTTGCTCTATCTTGGCAACCCAACGAGGACGCAACCGTCTGGACGTTTAAGCTCCGCGAAGGTGTAAAGTTCCACGACGACACCGACTTTAATGCAGAAGCCGTGAAGTTTAACTTTGACCGTTGGAACAACCAAGACAATGAATACGCTTATGCTGCCGACGGTAAAGACTTATCCGCCTGGACGTATGTGTTTGGCAACTATTATGGAGAAGATGGGTACTTGCTCGAGTCCGTCGAAGCACCTGATGCAACGACGGTTGTTTTTACCCTTACCCGTCCTAACGGTTTCTTGCCTCAAGCGATGGCCGCAGCTTACTTTGGTCTTCACAGCCCCCAAGCAATTATGGAAGGTGGACCCGAATACGGCACACCTGCGGGTGGGCTTGTTGGAACAGGTGCCTTCACCTTTGTCGAGTGGATTGACGGCGAGCGCGTAACGTTAGCGCGTAACGAAAACTACTGGGGTGAAGGAGCTGGCGTCGAGGAAATTGTCTTTAGAGGTATCGAAGAACCTGCTACACGTTTGGCAGAACTCGAGGCCGGCACCATTGACATCGCCACCAACCTCTCTCCTGATGATTACGAAACCATCACAACGAACACGGAATTAGTTGTTCCGCCTAAAGTAGAAGGTGATTTGCGTTTAGGCTACATCGGTATGCACCAAGCCAATGAACCTTTTGATGATTTGCGCGTGCGCCAAGCTGTTGCTTATGCCATTGACAAAGAAGCCATCATTGATGCCTTCTATAGTGGCGGTGAACTCGGCCAAGTCGCTGCAGAATTTATTCCTGCTGCGCTTTTTGGTAATGCAGGTTTGGAGGCTTATCCTTACGATCCAGAAAAAGCTAAAGAACTTCTTGCCGAAGCTGGTCTTGTCGACGGCTTTGACACCCAGTTCTGGTACATGCCTGTATCCCGTCCTTACTATCCTAATCCACAAGACCTAGCTGAAGCTGTTGCCACGTACCTTGCCGATGTTGGTATCAATGTCGAACTTATGACGGAAGATTGGGGTGTTTATTTAGAAAACTATAAACAAGGCAAGTACCCCATTTACATGCTGGGTTGGAGCGCAGACTTTGCCGACCCTGACAATTTTATCACACCTTTCTTTAACCCTAAAGAAGCTGTCGGTGCACTTGGTTGGGACAATCCAGAAGTATCCGGACTTATTGAGCAAGCACAAGGCGCACCCACTCAGGAAGCCCGCGAAGAACTCTATAAGCAAATTTCACAAATCATTTACGATGAAATTCCCTCATTGCCTATGGTGAACCCAACAGCTCTAGACGTAACCCGCTCGAACATCGAGGGTTTCCAACCGAGTTCGTTAGGTAGCACCGTTAGCTTCGCTGCGATTACTAAAGCCGAATAAGGTTTAATCAAAAAATGTTGCGTTCATTAATGAACGCAACATTTCACTTTCCCTTCCTTGCGAGGAGCTTTAATTAGGGTTTGGTGATGTAGTACAAAGTGAAGGTAATAGATGCAATAAGCGAGCGACGAAGTAATCTCATTTCACTATAGTTTGTAGTTGAGAAAGTTTTATTGAAGGATTTTAAAAACTTCATTGACTACAAAAGTCAAATACAGAGAGATTGCTTCGTGGATGTAATAACAATTCACTTAAGCAATAGCTACTACATTTTTAACTGAGACTCGCAACGACGAAATCAGTAATGATGTGAATAAAGAGTAGGTTGCGATTGATAGAACCTGCTCAGAAACCTGAAATATTCGTAATGGATTTACTAAATGACAAAATATATTTTTAGACGCTTATGGAGTTTAATCCCCGTGTTATTTGGGATTAGCCTCCTCGTATTTATCATTCCCCGCATGATTCCAGGCGATCCTGCGACGTTGATTTTAGGACAACGCGCTACGCCCGCCTCACTTGCACAACTGCGTGAACAACTCGGACTTGGTAAACCCTGGTTTATCAATCTTGAAGCGGCGAGGGAACAGGGTATTGTAGGGCTTTTTGATTCACAATATCTCAATTTTGTGGGCAAAGCTTTAACAGGAGATTTAGGTCGCTCGATTCAACGGCGCACGCAAGTGTTGCAAGAATTGCGGAGCCGCTTTCCTGCCACCTTTGAACTCACGGTGGCAGCGATGTTATTTGCGCTTATCATCGGAATTCCAGCGGGAATTTTGGCCGCACTGAATCGCGGCAAGTGGCCAGATACCGCACTGATGTTCGTCGCTCTTTCGGGAGTTTCCTTTCCTATTTTTTGGCTCGCGTTAATTCTTATTTATGTTTTTGGTGTTTATTTGCGCTGGCTGCCACCGTC
This sequence comes from Trueperaceae bacterium, assembly GCA_051649365.1. Taxonomy (GTDB): domain Bacteria; phylum Deinococcota; class Deinococci; order Deinococcales; family Trueperaceae; genus CAVTAE01. The sequence goes on along the minus strand of JBOFGY010000001.1, from coordinate 2,119 downwards.
GGGTAGGCTTGATCCACAACTCGATATTACTTCGGTGAGGCTCACGGGATTTTATGTTTTGGATGGTTTGTTGCGTGGCCAATTTGCGTTTGCTTGGGATGCAGTGAAACACTTAGTCTTGCCGGCTATCGCTTTAGGTTCGATTCCACTAGCAATTATCGTACGGATGACGCGCAGCTCGATGCTCGAGACCCTGACTCAAGACTACATCCGTACTGCGAAAGCCAAAGGACTCATGCGCTCGGTTGTGATTAACAAACACGCTTTTCGTAACGCGCTCTTACCTGTAGTTACGGTGATTGGTTTATCATTCGGTGGCTTGTTGTCGGGTGCGATTCTTACTGAAACGGTGTTTGCTTGGCCCGGCATTGGTAAATGGGTCTACGACGCGATTTCTTCCCGTGATTACCCCATCATCCAAGGCGGCGTTTTATTTGTGGCGGTTATTTTCGTCATCGTCAATTTGGTCGTGGATATTTCTTACGCTTTTATTGATCCGAGGATCCAGTATTCATGAGCAAGATTTATTTTAAGTTTATTTGTGGTTTCCCACGACTGAGTAATGAGTGGCGAGTGGCGAGTGGCGAGTGGAAGAATCTCACCCCTTACCCCTCATCCTTCATCCCTCATCTTTGGTGTTTTTATGGCTAGTCTCTCTCCAAGCACAGCTACAATGAACGCAAAGAGCCGTTCGCTCACACAGGATGCACTGCGACGCTTGTTGCGTAATCCTACAGGGATGCTGGGGCTTGTCATCATTAGTTTCTTTATCATTGTTTCGTTGCTTGCACCACTTCTTTATCCCTACAATCCTAGCCGAGACCGCAATCTGCGCTTAAGAGAAGTTCCGCCCACCTGGACACTGAATCAAGAGGAACTCGAGGAAGAAGGGATAACGCGCTTCTCGCACGTCTTTGGCACCGATTCGCAAGGCCGCGACGTACTGATTCGCGTTTGGCATGGTGGACGAATTAGCCTTACTGTAGGGCTCTTATCGGTCATTATCTCAGCCACCATTGGTATTTTGCTAGGTCTCATTGCTGGATTTTTCGGTGGCTGGATTGACAGTATTATTTCTTGGGCAGTGGATGTGTTGCTTGCCTTTCCTGGAATTTTGCTGGCGATAGCAATTGCCGCCGCACTTGGGCCAAGCTTGCAAAATTCACTTTTGGCGATTAGCGTGACACAGATTCCGGTTTATATTCGCATTGTTCGCTCCGTCACATTGAGTTTGCGTGAAGCTGAATATGTGCAGGCTGCGCGTTCACTCGGTTCAAAGTCGCCACGCTTAATCTTTCAACATATTTTGCCCAATGGGTTATCACCGCTTATCGTGCAGCTCACGCTTTCCATTGGCACAGCAATTTTAGATATTGCAGCACTAGGATTTTTAGGGCTTGGCGCACAGCCACCAACGCCCGAGTGGGGAGCCATGATTAGCGATGGTTTTAGCAAATTCCGTAACGCACCTTGGATGTCGTTTTATCCTGGCTTGGCAATATTTTTTACTGTGGTTGGGTTTAATTTATTGGGTGACGGTATTCGAGATGCGTTTGACCCACGCTTGAAGAATGTTTCATAAATTCAAATTTTTTTACGTAGGGGTGGGTCTGTTCGCTATCATTTGCTGTTAGGAACATTCATACAATCATTTGAAATGTGTTTGTAACCCGCCCTTTTGGCGAAATAAAAATGGTTTGTAGGTGTGGTGTACCAAAAGGCGGGTTTGCTGTATTTGGGTAGCCTACACTGTTGGGCTTACTCTTGGTAAGAGAAGCGAATGCGCCCCTACAAATGTGAAATTAAATGGCGATTTCCGAACATTCGTCCAATGTGAAGTATTTCTGATTGACAGGCGTAGGCTATACTTCTATACTTATGGTTAGTTTGACTAACTAATTATCATGATTGAAAACACACTTCTTAACTTTATAGATACGCTCGATGCTTCATTTAAGAAAATACCCGAGTCCACAGGTAATTCTCTCAATATCACCTCGAGCCAAGCGCAGTACATTGAAGCTATTCACAAACTCGGTGAGCCCACGCTTTCAGAACTCGCAGATGGCCTAGATATCACAAAAGCCTCGGTGACGGTAGCTGTAAATAAGTTGCTCGA